>JASHRI010000347.1 GCA_030037435.1 Candidatus Acidiferrales bacterium
CACAATTCATAGCACGCTTGAATATCCGCAACGCGGAAATTCATAAAGCTGTTAATGTGATTCGGGTCGGGGACGCTAAGCGTTACCGTCGGCTTATCCGGGGTCGGCCCGCCCCCCACGTTCAGAATCATCCAGATATTCGCAAGCTGAAGGTACGGAGGCGCGTTGCCGTCACCCATACTCAGAATGCGAGCGCCGAAGACCTTTTCGTAGTAGCGAGCGGATCGCTCGACATCGGCGACGGTGAGAAAATGCGCAACGCTGATCCCCTCTCGCGGGGGCATCTCATAGCTCTTCTGTTCGACTTGTACGGCGTTCATTATCGACTCCTTTCGATGTGGCGCTCATTACCAAACAGTTTTCCGGGAGTTCCGGTTGGTGCTGGAGGTGAGGGACGGCGATCGCAGTGCTCATAGTTCCTCCACTCAGCGGTGCACCGACAGCTGTGGCAGGAATGGTGGTTAATAGAGGGGCGAGCTGCTATTCACTATCTCGCATGTTGGGGTGGTAAACGGTTATTTAGGTCTAAAGGTGACGAGGATATCAGCGCGCACGCAGCTTACAGTAGGGACACGTGGGCGTCAACTGGTCCTCCAGTTCTGGGCGGAGACCAGGGAGTGCACTCGGAAATTATCGAGATTCAGGTCGTTGACGCCCGTCGGCTACTAATCCCGAGATGCGAGCAATGATTGATGGTATAGCGACGCAGATTTCCACTCCAGAGTCGTGGTTCGTCGCAAAACTTTCGCTGGATGGTTTACTCACGTTTCTTGGGGGCCTGCTCGCATTCTTCGCAATTCTGTACCAGGTTCAACGATCTGACCGAGGATTGCAGCGGCAAATGAACGCAGAGAAACTGGCTCGCGAAGACGAAGCACAGGATCGTCGGCGCCGCGTAGCCATCGCGCTGCTTTTTGAACTCGATAGCCACTACAAAAACAGGGTTCGGGATCTGTTGAGACTCTTCGAACGACAGAGTAATGATTCCCCGCCGCTTGTCGTTAAGCCGACCGGCGCGTACGCGTTCCCAGTCTATGTCGGTAATGCGAGCGAGCTCGGTGGACTTCCACCGGTACTCGTCGAGACGATCGTCAATTACTATGGCCTCTTGCGATCTTACGAAGCGACGCTCGGCCAGTATACGCAGGGCTATGAAATGACTTTGGCGGGCGATTCTCAAATAGGACGCGCCCTAATGGCGACTCTGGTTCCCAGAATCAAGAGCGAAGCGGCCGCAACTACGCAGAGCACGTACACCGCCTGCGGTCTGCTCTGCCGTTTCGTGGATATCGAATTTCGCAGTCCTCGAATAGGGGTCGCCGACGACCCGCACGTTGACGAATCGGCACGCGAAACCCTAAGTCGGGCAACCACGCAGCTGCTAAAAGAGATGCAGCGACAATTACCCACCGAGCAAGTAAGCGCGCCCTGAATTCCGCCTCCTCACGGCCCGTCAGTTAAGGTTAGGACTCGGAATATCATGGTTGTGTTCACCTCCGAAGGACTCCGCGCTACCTTATGGATTAAGTGAGAAACGCCTGGAAGCTGAGCCGCAATCTCCTGATTGCCACATTTCTGCTGTTTTGCGGGCAAGCGCATGCCCAGAAGTTGGTGTACGCCGTCTGTCAGGCTGAGACTCCCGCAAGCTTACGTGCTCGTTACCCTTACGGTGCAATTGTAGCGACACCCGCAGAAAAGGCAGCCATGCTTCGCAGTTGCCGTAAAACGGAGATCTATTCCGTGTCCATGATCGATGGAAAGCGCGCCTTGTTGCTTTCCGACGAGGGGATGAATCTGGAGATTACGCCGGCAGGCACAACGCTCGGAGCGGGGAAAGCCTACACCGTGGTACGCGAATCGGGCACCACGTCCAATCCCGGCGTTTATTCGCAGCCAACTGCACTTTACGAAATCACGCTCGACGGCTCCAATCGTACCCGCAGGCTTTTTGAGATGCGGCCATACGAAACGCCACCTCTGCTGAATCGGCAGGCCGAGAAAGCGGTGTTTGGGGGCTTCTTGGATGGCAAATATATGGTTCTCGTTTATGACGTTTCTACGTGGAATCTGATCCATAGCTGGGATCTTAGGAAACTTACGGAGAAGCACTGCCCCGTGTGCACTCCCACGTTCTATGGCTGGCTCGCAGACGGAAATCGCCTCTTCTTCAGTGTTTCCATCGACGGCGACGACAATGATGAAGAAGCAGAGAAACGCAGTGTACCTGGAACCTACATCGCAGCGGATGATGGGACAGATCTCGGGGCCATCCCTACAGACGCAGGGCAGCTTGCGCAGCCCGGATATACTCGCTGGAGCGATTACATCGGCGGCGAACCTCCGTTTCTCATCGGTCAGATGCCTGACGGTGACTATCTGTTTCTCGATCACGCGGTGCAGACAGAGCAGATCCCGAAACGTCCCATCTCACCCGACTCCTTCCTTGTGATCACCGCTCCAGATTTCAAATCCAAGAAGCAAATTGCCTTGCAACTTTCGAACATTGAGTTCCCCTTCTATCTTTCCTCCTCGGGAAAGTACCTGGCCTATGTCGAAGATCGACAAACGCCGAATTATCGGAGCGGGCGTCACCTTTGGGGCCTCGACCTGGAGTCAGGAGCGAAGAAAGAATTGTTGGCGACTCCACCGCCACCGCCTGGTCTTCCCACCTCCCCAGAACCGAATGAAGTGTTCACACTGCTTGGCTGGCTGGACAGCAAGTAACTCCGATTTGGGGTGAACCCCTACTTCTTTCCCCCCGGAAGCGAAACCCGCACCGTTCGCGATGCGATACCATAGTTGATGCTGGTATTCAGTATGGTAAAATGGTGAAATTGTGGCGACTGCACGCAAGATCACCGTCGAGATTCCATCGGACCTCCTCCAAAAGGCGCAACGCGCCAGTGGCGCAGGAATAACGGAAACCGTTCGTACCGGGCTGCGGCTCGTGGCGGCATCGCGGACCTACGCTCGACTGCGACAGCTTCGAGGCAAAATCAGGTTCAGCCGCACGCTGTCCGATTTAAAAGCAGACCGATGATCGCGGCTGACACGAGCATGTGGGTTGCTTATCTGGAAGGCGCAACTGGCAAAGACGTGTTGTTGCTGGATAAGGCGCTAGAGGATCGGCAGCTCGTGATGGTGCCGGCTGTGCTGACGGAACTGCTGAGCGACCCAAGCGTTCCGGGAAATGTTGCCGAGACACTTTCAGAAGTACCTTTGCTTGATATTTCGCCGGGATACTGGCAACGAGCGGGTGCGCTGCGTGCACGCGTGTTGGCGAAGCGGCGCAAGGCCCGCCTGGGCGACGC
>JASHRI010000348.1 GCA_030037435.1 Candidatus Acidiferrales bacterium
AAGCTGATGGGACCTAACACTGCGGATTACCTTGGTATGAGCGACCAACTCGGAACGCTCGAAACCGGCAAACTGGCCGACATCGTCCTGCAGGATGGGAATCCTATGGAAGGTTACTGGAACTGGCTGAAGGTCAAGGTTGTCGTCAAGGGCGGAAAGATCGTGGTGGACAAGCGGTAGTTCAGAGAGTTCGAGGGATGTCTTGCCCGCCGCATGCGCGATGCTGGCCCTCGCGGGTCGGATGGGTGATGAACCAGCTAAATCATGGTGCCGACACTGGTGACACAGGAGCGGTGTCCAGTAGCGGTCGATCGAACGCTGATACCTGGCGTTCATACAAACAGAACAGAATAGTGCTGCTCGTACTTCTCCTTGGTTGGATTCCTGCTGGTTCTGCCCTCGATTTTGCGCACCAACATCTGAGGCTCCCAATCGCAGCTGTCGAGGTTGTGATGTTCTTATGGTTGGCCGCACTAGTGGTCGAAGGGGCCCGACTGGCAATTTGGCCGTGCCCGAACTGCGGACGCTCGTTCCGAGGATTATTGCCGTTTCTTCCCAAGCGGTGCAGATATTGTGAATACCTACGCAAATAATTGGAGAGACGCATCAACGCACTTTGCGAATTCGCGGCTCAATCGTACTCTTTCACGCGGACCACATTGTCGCCCGCAAACGTGACGAAGGTCGTCTTCGCCGGGGGCAAGCCGTAGATCCAGTCTTCGGTTTCCGCTCCATTCGCATCGCGTTCGCGCACTTTTTTGTCGGGGCGCCCCATCGACGCGATCACCATTTCCTGGTCCATCCCGACCACCGCCTTGTGATCGCGGATTGCCGCCTGATATTTGGGCGGCAGGCTCTCCACCCAGTTCACAGCGGCCGAGTGCTGCTTCGAAAAATCCAGAAAGACCCCAAGATCCTGCTTCAGGTCTTCCCCGCTCATGTCCGGAACCGGCCGACCGTAATCGAGAACCAGCACGCCGCCCAACGGCTTGTCTGAAGTTGGTTCGGGAGGCGGAGGACTACCCACGTTGCCCATTCCTACCTGCAAGTGCTGCCGCCAGTTGAAATGTTTTTTCCCTCCCCCGTTGATTTGCACGAGTACTTCGTGGGAACGGAACTCCAGGCCCGTGATCTGAACCGTGTCGCCCGCGTATGCCGCGGTGCCCCACAAACGAAGCGCATCGCTCAGGTCTTGCTGTGGCACGGGCTTGCCCACGTGAACCACGAAGCCTTTTTTCTTGCTCGGAATCGCCTGTACGGCTTTGGCGAATTCGCCGTCAACGGAGCGGACTAGCAGCAACTCCGATTCGGGCGTCAGCGGCTTGCGTGAATGGTTCGTTTGAGACGGAGGCTGAGATGCCGGTGCGGATGGCTGCTGCGCCGGCGTGGCCGGTGCGGTAGACTGCGGAGCGGGAAGCGAACTCGGAGGCGGAGAATATTGCGCGGCCGGATACAGATGCGATATCCATGGCACGTCGCCCGCGATGGCGAGTGCGACCCCAAACACCAGTGTGTGCCAAGCGTTCATGGCGAACCAAATTGACGCTATTTTATTCCCTTCTTGGGTGAAAAGAACAGACGCCTCGCGACGAACCCCCCTTGGGGTCCCTGAAGCCCTTACCGGCGGCGACGATGGTGAACGGCCGCCGCAAAAGCCTTCCAGACACGCATGTTTCCTACATGCTCCTTCAACATGCGCTCGGGGTGAAATTGGAGGCCCACCAAAAATCTTTCACGGGGATCGTAGTAGGCTTCGACCAATCCATCGTCGGCATGCGCCATCGGACGAAAGCGGCGCGCCAGTTTGCGAATTCCCTGGTGGTGGTAGCTGTTGACGCGCAGCGACCTCCTGCCGAACCAGCTACTAAGAGGAGTTTCAGGAACCACGGAGATGATATGGCGATACGTGTCGTAATGATGAGGATCGATATGCTTCAGGCGCGAGCGCTTCTCTCTGCGGACGTCGCCGAAAAGAGTGCCGCCGCAGGTCACGTTGACGAGCTGTGATCCGCGGCAGATGCCTAGGATTGGAACGCGCCGCCGCAGCGCATTGCGGATCAGCCGAATTTCGATTTCGTCTTTCACCGGATGTGTCTTTTCCAGGTACTTGAAATTCGCCTTTTGTGCGGCGAAGCGCTTGGGTTCGACGTCTTCTCCCTCCACCAGCAACAGCCCGTCCATCTCCCGCTCGTATTGCGGCAGAAAGCCCAATACGTCCGCGACCACAGGAACCACCATTGGCAATATTCGCAGTCGCGTGAGAAGTTCGAGGTGGAGTTCGCCGACGTAGTCGATGTAACGGATCCCCCGCGTGGTCCTGCGAGCGGTGATAATGACAACCGGCCTTCTCATCGCGGCAATTTCCGGAGAGCTTCCACCAGGCGAGCGTCTTTCTCGCGGCCTTGCGACGCGACGCGGATGTGAAACGCGTCCATGCCGAGTTTGTTTGAGCAGTCGCGAACGTACATCTGATGGTCGGCGAGCAAGTGTGCTTGCAGGCTGGTGGCCGTCATACCGTTGCGAACTTTGAAAAGCACGAAGTTCGCGCCCGTGGGATAGACGTCGAGCTGTGGAATGGACCGCAGCGCATTGGAGAGCCAGCGAACGTCTTCGATCAGCCGCTTGCGTCCTTCGTGATAAGCCGCATCGCTCTGCGGCAGCAGAGACAAGAAATATTGCGCCAGCGTATTCAGATTCCAGGTGGGCACAAAACGGCGCAGACGGTTGAGGATGTA
>JASHRI010000349.1 GCA_030037435.1 Candidatus Acidiferrales bacterium
AGCTGCGGGGCATTCCGTATGCCGTCTCCATCAGCCGCCCTCCACGCCACATTGCCCTGGTCCATCTGGATCGCAGTGATATGACCGTATGGGGGCTTGACGTAGGGCATATCGTCGGGCATTTGCACTTTCAAATAGTTATTTGCGCCGGATTCTGTTTCGTTGTAGTCCATCGTCGCCTTGGCACAATCGCACTGAGAGGCCGGCACGAGCCCAAAAGCCTCCGGCTGCCTCATCGTGACGCCGTAATACATGTCCGTTTCCGGATCGAACGCTCCCGTGTTCCAATTGGGCGAACCCCAATCGCCGGGCGATATTAGATTGGCCAACTTACCGCCGGGCTTGTCGTCCCGCATGGCGGGAGGAGTGTACATCGGAGTTAGATTGTAGCGGCTTGTCGCCTCGAGGGCCTCCTTGTGCAGCTCCGGCGTCAAATTAATTAGGTCGTTCTCCGTCAGATCCTGCAGAAGGCTAAGGGCCGGTGGCTTCGTCGGAAATGGCTGCGTAGGTGAAGCGTGCTCGCTCTGGATCGTCGAAGCCGGCACGGGCCGTTCCTCCATGGGCCAGACAGGCTTGCCGTTGGTTCGGTCGAGCACGTAAAGGAATCCATTCTTATTCGCCTGCATCAACGCCGTGATGCGTTTGCCATCAACGGTGATATCGCCCAGGACTGGTGGCCCCTCGCTTTCGTAATCCCAAAGGTCGTGGTGGATCATTTGGAAATACCAGCGCATTTTGCCGGTTTCAACATCAACGGCAACCACGCAATTCGTGAATAGGTTATCTCCGGGCCTCCAGCCGGCGTAGTAGGGATTGGTCGCGGATTTCAGCGGCAGGTAGACCAGCCCCAATTGCTCGTCCGCCGAAAGGGGGTTCCACGTGCCTGCATTTCCGGAAAAATCGGCCGAATGATCGCCCCACGTGTCGTAGCCAAACTGTCCCGGCAGCGGAATCACGTGAAACGTCCATAGCAGTTTTCCCGTACGGACGTCGTATCCCCGCACGTTGTCGGGCGACGCCTCTTTAATAAATCCGCCGTCCCCGGCTCCATTCGCCGCGCTGCTGCCTCCCACGACGATCACGTTTCGAACGACGATCGGGCCAGAACTATCATGGAATCGGCGGGTATACGGTCCCTTCATCAGCAGATCGACGCGTCCATTCGCGCCGAAGTTCGAGTAGAGTTTTCCGTTTTGGGCGTTTACTTCGTACAGATAATTGCCGCGCACCAATATCAGCCGCAGGTCCGATCCATCCTGCCACGTATCTATGCCACGCATGCTGCGTCCAGCAGCTTCCTGCATATTCGGCGCGTAGGGCTCCTGTACCCAAATCGTCTTGCCCGTTGCGGGATCGATCGCTTCAAGCAGGCCGATCGCGTCTGGGGTATACAACACGCCGTCGACCATCACTGGCGTCGAATTGTAGTAGTGCGATGGATTCAGGTCCGGAAATTCCTTCATCAATGAAGGATCGACTCCCGGCCGCGTCCACGCGATTTCCAAGCCCTTGACGTTTCCCGCATCGATCTGGTCGAGCGGCGAATAGCGGTCGAAGCCCTTGTTGCCGCCGTAATACGGCCAGTCACCCTTCTTGCTCATCTCGGCAATTTGCTCGGCAAGGGACGGCCATTGCAATCCCGGCTTCGCCAGGACGTGCTTGCCATCTTGAGCGAAAACGGGCAATCCCCCGCTCGCCAAAGCTAGGATCATTCCAATCACTGCGACGCATCTTGGACGATTCATGAGCGTTCCTTTCGGCGAATTCTCCTTACTAGAATTACCTAAGGATAGCATCTGGGATCGCCGGCTATTATACTCAGGCCAACAGGAAGTCAAGCGGAAAGAATCTTTTCTGGCGGATTCAAAACAAACTTAGCGCGGCGATAGGCACCCACTCGCTCACCCACGGGACATTTCATTCCATTTTGGACGCTGTGTTATGCGGGGCTACTCACGCGAGAAGAACAGCTTTTTTAGAGGCTTCACGACAATCCAGCGCGTCCTTGCGCCGCGAGGCACGAAGAAGAAGTCCCCGGGTAAGATCTCAACCTTTCGGTCGGAAGACTCCTCGATAATCAATTCGCCCTCGAGGAGTAGGGCCATCTCATCCCATGTGAACGTGAGGTCGAAAGTTCCCGGCGAACACTTCCAGATTCCGCCTGTTATTTGGCTATCTTTGGTTTCGAACACTGTCTTCCCGCTGGCGCTGGGGTCCCCGTGCACAGTGACAGCGCCCAGCGACTGCAAAGGCCATTGGGGGCACTGGACATTGTTGACGGTCACTTTTCTTACTTCGCCACTCGATCCGGTCTGACTGCCGGGCTTCGTATCGTTTGCTTCCCCACGATATTCGGCCTGCGCGGTCCCAGGAGTCGCACAAATCAACGGCACAATTACAAACGGCAACGAGCCAAGAAAGTCTCGCCGCGAAGTCTCGTTCACGCGATCACCTCGCTGTCTTCGGGCGGGGTCCGACGCCATGCCGGATAAGCGGCGGCCGCCGCTTTCACGTCTCGCCAGTTGCCGGGTTAATGACGTCCAAGTACTCACTGCTATGAGAACGGCTCCAATCCGTACCGCAATAATTCATCAGTTCAGAAGCGGCTTTCATCTGTGATCCCTTAACGAAGCTTGTTATGGCAACGCAGACCCATCGCGTTCCGGAGTCCCAAGTTTGGAGGAAAAACTACGCTGACACCTTGGCGTATACGGCGGTCTCTTCCAGCGCCTCCTCGACGGCATGTAACGCCTGGTCCAACTGTTCCTTGCTAATAACCAGAGGAGGCTGGATTCGGAGCACGTTTCCGTAGATGCCTCCCACTCCAACGAGCACGCCTTTTTTCCGACAAGATTCTCTGATCGCTTCCGCTCGATCAGGCGCGGGCGTCAAATCATCGTCTTTCACCAACTCGACACCTATCATAAGGCCCAGGCCTCTGACGTCAGACTGGGCCGAAGTGCTCTTCAGCATGCGTTTCAGCACGCCCTGAGCATCTTTTCCCTTCTGCTGCGCTCCTTCACATAGCCTTTCTTCTTCAATCACCCGAATGTTTGCCAGAGCCGCAGCACAACTCACCGGGTTGCCACCGAAAGTCGAAAGGTGGTCTCCGGGCTGAAAGGCGGCGGCTATTTCGTCGCGCGTCGTAAACGCCCCGAGAGGAAATCCATCAGCAATGCCCTTGGCAGTCACCAAAATATCGGGCTCGACGCCGTAATGTTCAATCGCAAACATCTTTCCAGTTCGTCCAAAGCCCGATTGGACCTCGTCAACAATGAGCAGGATATCGTGTCGATCTAGGACCTTCTTTACTTCAATGAAGTAGTCCATCGGAGGGACAATAATCCCGCCTTCGCCCAGAACCGGTTCCGCTATAAATGCGGCGACGTCATTCGATGTGGATAAGCGGATAATTTCCTCGAGCGATCTCGCCCAACCTTCTGTCGCAGTGGCATTAGACCGAAACGTGTCAGGAGTTGGCGCAAAGGCAACTCCGGGAGCGTACGGCCCTCCGCGACGCTTGCGCCCTGAATTGCCAGTCACACTCAAAGCGCCCCATGTGCGACCGTGAAAACCACCTTGCAATGCAATGATCTCGTGTTTTCCGGTGTACAGTTTCGCGAGCTTCAAGGCACCCTCAATTGCCTCTGCCCCGCTGTTCGCAAAGAACGTCTTTCTCAGTCGTCCGGGTGTGATCGCTGCCATTTTCTCGGCCAGATTTGCCATAGCCTCGACGTAATAGACGTACGAGCAACAGTGTATTAGCTTGTCGATTTGGTCCTTGGCCGCAGTTACGACAGCTGGGTGGCAGTGCCCAGCATTGACGACGGAGATTCCGGCAAAGCAGTCAATATATTCCCTTCCGGATATGTCGGTGACGACGGCGCCTCGGGCGCGCGCCACCGTAATCGGCTGCATCGATTTCACAAAACTCGTGATTACGTATTGATTGTATTTCTCAATCGTCTTATCCATAGCGATCCCTCCACCTCAACAAATTGTCACCCACCGCAAGATCGAAAAAACTCTATATGGCTTCGCCCTTCGCCAGCCGACATTACTATAATTCCGCAATGCTAGAGTTCTACCGCAGACGTGTCAAGGTGAAAAGGGGTATGCGGATAGGGACGGCAAAAAAGGGATCACCCGCGTGTGTGCTGGCCGAAGTTATAAAGTCAATGATTTGTCGTTCTGGCTTCACGTTACACACCGTCCGCTTCCAATCTGGGCCGTTGGGCAAGCAATGTCATAGGCGCCTTCGTTTCTTTCGTGGAGTGATGGACTACTTCAATGGTACCTTTCACCTCAAGAAGGGTCTAGCGCAGGGATTGAGGGATTTGAAAAATCTTTTACGCCTTGAGCGGAGGTCGAAATGTTGTCAGCTAAAGCCAGAAGGTATGCAGTGATCTACGTCGTTCTTTTGTCCGGTTTGTTATTGAGCGTGCGTCTTAACGGCCAGCAAAGCCAGCCGGGACAACAGGCCGCGCAACGAAATGCGAATCGCTGTGATGCACCTGAATATCACCAAATGGATTTCGTTCTTGGGACTTGGGAAGTATCAAACAAAGATAAGAAAAGCGCAGACGTCACTATAGAACCCATATCAACGAGCAGCTGTGGCGTCATGGAAACATGGCGTAGCGTAAGGGGAGGCGGCGGCAACGGCTTGTTTGCCTATTCGCCCGCTGGCAAAGGTTGGCAATACATGTGGGTTCCATCGAGCGGGCGACCCGAATGGTTGGACGGGGGCAAGCCAACTGCGAACCAGAACGAAATGGAATTTAACGAAACTCAAACGGCGGTCGATGGATCGAGCCGCCAAAGCCACTGGACACTCATGAAAACCCCCGATGGTCGCATTCGAGAGTTAGAGGTCAGCGTGCCGGATGGCAAGACAATAAGCGAATTGTATTGGACCAAGAAGTGCTTCAACGGCGCGAAATAACGAAAGCGATTATATTGCCGCATAAGGATGACAAACTTGATTTTCACGTGGGCCCTTTTTGCGTCCCTATCCGCATACCCGCTAGAACACGATCACAGATATAACAGACACAAGAATATCGTCAGGAAGGAGAAAATGATCGGTCGAATTCCCTCGCCCCCCAGCGATTTTTGTAGAAAATTAGAAATCAGGCGATTGCAGCGAGGGACGAGCGGGCGGCGGAGAGCGTCGCGTCGATGTCGACGTCGGTGTGCGCAGCAGAGACGAAAAGCGCTTCGAACTGCGATGGCGGAAGGAAAATGCCGCGGTTGAGCATTTCTCGGAAAAACGCGGCGAAGCGCGCACAATCCGATGTTTCTGCTGTCGCATAGTCGCGGACGGGCCGGTCCGCGAAGAATAGCGTGAGCAGCGAACCCGCAACGTTGACCCGCCCAGGAATGCCTGTCTCAGCGAGCACCAAGCGAAGGCCTTCCGCGAGACGCTTCGCTTTGTTGTTTAGCGCATCGTAAAAACCGGGTACCTCGAGTTGGGGCAGCGTCGCAAGCCCGGCACGCATTGCCAGTGGATTTCCTGAAAGCGTTCCAGCCTGATAAACGGGGCCGAGCGGCGCGACCATTTCCATAATGTCCAAACGCCCTCCGTAGGCCGCAACGGGCAGCCCGCCGCCGATAATTTTGCCGAGCGTGGTCAAGTCGGGCGCGATGTTGTACACCTGTTGCGCACCGCCGAGTGCGATGCGGAACCCGCTAATGACTTCGTCGAAGATGAGCAGCGCACCATCGCGGCGAGTCATTTTGCGCAAGCCTTCCAGGAACCCCGAAACCGGCGGTGAGACACCCATGTTTGCGGCGACCGGCTCCACGATCACCGCAGCTATTTCGTTCGGATGTGCGCGAAAGATTTCGTCGACTGCGGCCAGATCGTTGTAAGGCGCATTGAGCGTTAGGTGTGCGAGGGTCTGGGGAACCCCGGGCGACGACGAAATACCGAGCGTCGCGAGGCCCGAGCCAGCTTGAACGAGAAAGCCGTCAGAATGACCGTGATAGCCACCCTCGAATTTGAGGATCAGGTCACGTTTCGTGAATGCCCGAGCAGCGCGAACAGCGGACATGGTCGCTTCGGTCCCAGAACTCACGAAGCGGACGCGTTCGACTGACGGCAGCGCGCGAACTACGCGCTCGCCCAGCTCGATTTCGAGCGGTGAGGTCATACCATAGCTCGTGCCGCGCGCTGCCTGGTCCGTAATGGCGCCCACGATTTCGTGATGCGCGTGGCCAAGAATCAACGCGCCCCAAGAGCAAACGTAATCGACGTACTCTCGGCCGTCGACGTCCCACAGATGCGAGCCGCGGGCCCGGTCAATCATGAGCGGCACCCCGCCGACTGCCTTGAAGGCACGAACAGGGCTATTCACTCCGCCGACGAGGATTTTTTCGGCTCGAGCTATAAGGCCGGCCGAAACCTGCCGTGGGTTGGCGCCCGGCGCACCTTCGGCTCTTCGGGTTGTCTCAATCGCCATCTGTCTTCGCTTTTGAGGTCTTTCACTTGTATCACAACCGAGCGTGTTGTGACGGAAGTCTCCGCTTTTGCCGCGAGATTCTATACGTGGTCCATCTCGGTTCGGGCAGTTCAGTCTTACGACCGAGGATGCGGGGTAGTCATCTCTTATAAATCGGCACCGCGCTCCTGCGGAATCGGTCTCCGCCCGAGTCTCCAACGCAGAACGACGTAGGCCGCTGGCCCCGAGGCCAGTAGCCACGGCGCCCAGCGAAACACGAATGGCTCGCTGTAATAGACCTTCACGGCGCAAAGCAACACAGGGAAAATTGCAATGTACAGAATTCCGCTCATGCCGCCCGGAATGCGGAATCTTCGGTACGCGTTTGGCGCTTTCGCCCGCATGCGCCATGCAGCGAAAACTGTGAGCAACGAAGTCGCGATTCGCGTCCAAATGTAAATGTTCACCAAATCTTCGACGCGGTACTTTGCCAGAATGCAATACACGGCCGCCGAGACCGCGATTGCTCGCGAAGGCGTGCCGAACCGCGAAAGTCTTCCGAGCCACGATGGAAGATAGCCGTCCTCCGCCATCGTTGCCGGAATGCGCGTGGTATAGAGAATCGTGCTGTTTGAGAGCGACAAGACTCCGATCAGCGAAGCCACCAGCATCGCGGCGCCCAGTGCCCCGCCGCCAATCAGCCGGGAGGCGGTGACAATGTAACCGGTCTCCCACTCACGCCAGTTATTGAGTACGGCCAGCGCCAGCGCCGCCGGAACAATGGTGGTGAGAATGAGCATCGGCGTATTCCAAACCAGCACGCGCACCAGATCACGCTGAGGTTCTTTCATTTCGCCGGTCACGCTGGAGAGCTGTTCGTAGCCCGCGTAATTCCACATCGCGAGAGCTAGCCCCTCGCCGAATACGCTTCCCAACGGCTTCCCTGGCGGCGTCAGTGGCACCATCGGATTGTGGTGCCAGTGAAAAAGCGCGACGATACATAGCCAAGCCACCGGAATCAGAATCGCAATCAGGAGCGCAACCGCGATCCACCCGGCTAGTTGAATGCCGCGTGCATTCAAATACGCTAGGAGACAGAGGACGAGGCACGCGCCCGCCCACTTGACATCCCCACGAAGCCAAGGCAGGTAGTCCGCCAGATAATCCATCGCCAGCACGCCATACAGCGCGTTGAGCAGAAAGGTGCCTGTCCAGTTCCACCAGCCGCACTGAAATCCCCAGAAATCGCCGAACGCGGCGCGGCTCCAACGATAGAAACCGCCCTGGACAGGCAGAATGCTGTTCAGTTCCGCCGACGCCAGAGCAATTGGCACGCACCAGAAAAAGGGCACGATAGCCAGAAACAGAATGGCCATCCCTGGCCCGGAACTCTTGAAAATCACTTCGTAGCCGAATGGTCCGCCCGCCGTGTAGCCATAAAAAACCGCAAGCAGCGGAATGAATCCGATCTGCCGAAGCCCGGTGCAAGTAGGCGCGTGGTTGGTGCTGCTGTCGGTGCGAGTCGTTGGCGTTCCTCAAAGTGCGAAGTCGCGGAATGATAGGTAACAACGTTCAGGATTTCAATTGCGAATCGATTAGCTTAGAACGCCTGATATCAACTGGATGCGCGCCGAAATCATCCCGTCAGGCGAAAAGTCAATATTATCGTTTGCCATTTTCATGATGAAATTCGGCTGGTCGGATCCGAGTAGTGTGGTTACCCAACAGTAGGGCGATCTCAGACAAACGTCGAGGGAAGTACTTTGACGAAATACCTGGAAACGCCGGTTAGACGACAGTTTGGGCTCGCATTTCGTGCCGAGCAAAGCGCAACGGCGAAAAAGCGGCCACATCAAAGCCGGGGCTCGCGCACACAATCCAGTTGCGGAAAAGATTCGCCGTCGCCGGCGCTAGCAAGATCCCGCTGCGATAGTGACCCGTTGCGATCCACAGCCCTTCGCAATCCGCAGGGCCAAGAATCGGCAAATCATCCGGCGTGCCTGGACGCAACCCAGCCCAAGTCTCGATCACTTCCGCGCCGCTCAGTTCGGGGCAAATTGCGAGAGCCGACTCCAATATTTTGCTCAG
>JASHRI010000350.1 GCA_030037435.1 Candidatus Acidiferrales bacterium
AGGCGGTCGCCGGTAACTAAGTTCCCCCCTGCATCACAAGCAACGGTCGGCGGCTAAAACCGCCGGCCGTTTGCATTTTTGGGCCGTAGGAATTGCCTCGCTGCCCCCTCGTCGAGACAGAGAATCGCGAGATGGTGCTTCACTTCGACGGTCGGGGCAGCTTGAACACGAAGGCCTTTCCGCGCGAGGATGGGTCCCATCCTGCCCTCATGGCGTGCCGGACATTCGTCTCGATTGCTTTTTCCGAAATTTGGGGGCGCTGAGGTAGTTGTGGGACCATGTCCCTAAAGCCACAACCTTTGTCGGGGAAAGGATATTCGAGAATCAATTCTCGGTGGGAGTCGTCTTCTCGAACGGAAATGCATAGGCCCTTAAGGCCATCCTCGGTAGTCCATTGTGGCTCGCTAAGCAGCCGCCAGTAAAGGCTGACCCCATCAAGATCCAACAGTCCGTTCCGAGAGCGCTTACGTCGTTTCTTTTGGCCATGCATGGATAGCACAGTCTCTCACCGGCGCAGTATGCCACGTCCCGACTCTTTCCGGCGCCCAGCAAATTGAGATCGTGGCGCTACCCACTAAAGCTCCACCGGATCGGCCAGGTTAAAAAGCGGCAACGGGCCGGTGACCCAAACTGAGGCACTACCTACTGATCTAGTCACTTTGACGCTCCTATCGCCCTTCCCTATAATCGCTGGATTCATTCGAGGCTGGGTGCCGCGTGTATAGAACCGTAGAGGATCGCATTCGCAAGGCGCTGCGCCACCATATTCACGAGCGCTATAAGACCGATGTTCCCATTGTCACCGAGCGCCCGCCAAAACTCTCGATGGGCGAGGTCGCATCGCCGGTCTGTTTCGAGCTGGCGAAGCGGCTGAAAAAACCGCCGCGCGCGCTGGCGCAGGAAATTGCCAATTCGCTGCACCCGATTCCAGGAGTGGCGCGCGTGGAAGTGGCTGGCGGCGGCTACCTGAATGTCTTTCTCGACCGCTCCGCCTTCTTTCGCTCCACTTGCGAGGAAGCTTCCAAGAAAGCGGCGGCGCCAGCCAACGAATCAGAATCCGGCGCGAAAGTGGTGGTCGAGCACACCAGCATCAACCCCAACAAAGCCGCGCACATCGGTCATTTGCGCAATGCCGTGCTCGGAGACGCTTTCGTCCGGCTGCTGCGATATTCCGGCCGCCGCGTGGAAGTGCAAAATTACATCGACAACACCGGCGTGCAAGTGGCCGATGTGGTGCTTGGTTTTCTGCGCCTCGAACCAAAAAGCCTCGCGGAAGTCGCCGCGCTTGCCGGCAAGCCGAAGTTCGACTATCTCTGCTGGGACCTGTACGCGCGCGTCACCCAATGGCTCGCGGAAGATAAATCGCGGCTTGAGTTGCGATCTCAAACGCTGAAAGAAATCGAAGAGGGACACGGCGCCGCGGCGCAAATGGCCGCCATCGTGTCGGACGCGATCGTGCAGTGCCACTTGCGCACGCTCGATCGCCTGGAGATCGACTACGACCTGCTCTCGCGCGAGAGCGAAATCCTCCACCTGAAATTCTGGGATGCCGCCTTCGCGATGCTGAAAGAGCGAGGCGCGATCCAGCTCGCCACGTCCGGGAAGAACGCCGGCTGCTGGGTGATGCAGCTTTCGTCGGATGCGAGGCCGCCGGAAGATGCGCAGGCGACGGAAGAAACCGGCGCGGAAGAACCCCAAGAGCTGGCGGAAGCCAAAATCATCGTGCGGTCCAACGGCACCGTCACCTACGTTGGCAAGGACATCGCCTACCACCTGTGGAAGTACGGGCTGTTGGGACGCGACTTTTTTTATCGCCCGATTCACACTCATCCTGATGGACATGAGGCTTGGACCACAGCGAGCGAACCGGCCCCGGCGGGTGGCCAAGCCGCGCCGAAATTCGGTCACGCGCACGAGGTGTACAACGTGATCGATTCGCGCCAGGCGTATCCGCAGCAAGTGGTCGCGGCGGGCCTGCGAGCGCTTGGCTACTCCGAACAGGCGGACCGGCTAAAGCATTTTTCTTACAACGTCGTCGCGCTCACGCCGCGCTGCGCCGTAGAGCTTGGCTACGAAATTCCCGCCGAGGATGCGAAGAAAACCTACATCGAGGTCAGCGGGCGCAAGGGGCAAGGCGTAAAGGCCGACGATCTGATCGATCAGCTCGAAGCGCGGGCACGCGAGGAAGTAGAGGCACGGCATCCCGAATTGGCAGGCACCGCCGAAGGGCGCCAGATGACGGACGCGATCAGCAAGGGCGCACTACGTTATTTTCTGCTGCGCTTCACGCGATCCACAGCTATCGCCTTCGATTTCAAAGACGCGTTGAGCTTTGAGGGCGAAACCGGACCGTACGCTCAATACGCAGTAGTCCGAGTGAACGGGATTTTGCGCAAGGGCGCTGAGAGCCATCCCGAATTCGAGCGCGTGGATGCTGCGAATCTGCAGCGAATCGATAGCGGAGAAATCGACGCAGCTAAATTCCTGGCGGCGCCTGAAGGCGACGATCTATGGGACCTGGTGCTGCTCGCAGGCTCGCTCGACGCGCGCGTGGATGTGGCCGTGGCGGCGCAGGAGCCGGCATTCCTGGCGCGTTACTCATTTGAGCTGGCGCAGGCTTTTAATATTTTCTACCACAAGCATCACATCTTGTCGGAAGAAGACGCCGAAAAACGAGCGTTTCTGCTACGGCTCACGTCGCTGGTCCGCGAACAGCTTGTGGCTGCTCTGGCGCTGCTCGGCATTATCGCGCCAGAAAAAATGTGAAACACACGCCGGAGCATTCGGCGCGAAAGCTTACATCTTCATCGCAAAGTCGATAATCGACCGGATCGCGATGCCCGTCGGTCCTTTTGCCAGCCACGGGCGACCTTCGTCCACCCAGCACGTTGAGGCGATGTCGAGGTGAATCCACGGAGTGTCCTCGGCAAATTCCTTAATGAACCACGCGCCCGTGCTCGCGCCGCCGCCTTTGCCGCTGCCGGTGTTGCGGATGTCGGCGATGTCGCTTTTGATCATCTGCTGATATTCCTCGTCCATTGGCATGGGCCACATCTTTTCAGCTGCCGCTTTGGCGCTTTCGAGAAAACGGTCCAGATATTCGCGCGGAGTGCCAAACGCGCCCACATGGACGTTGGCCAGCGCAACCTCGATCGCGCCGGTGAGCGTGGCGGCGTCGATCAAGTGCGTGCAGCCGAGTTTGCGCGCGTAAAAGACGGCGTCGGCGAGTATCAGCCGGCCTTCCGCATCTGTGTTGATCACCTCGACGGTTTTACCGGACATGGCCACCTGGACGTCGCCCGGCTTTTGCGCACGACCGCCAGGCATATTTTCGGTCGCCGGAACGACGGCGATCACCGGCACCGGCGGCTTCAGGACTGAAAGCGCGCGCATGGCGCCGAGCATCGTCGCGCCGCCGCCCATGTCGTACTTCATCTTCTCCATGTTGTTCGCGGGCTTGATGGAAATGCCGCCCGTGTCGAACGTCACGGCCTTGCCCACCAGTCCGAGCACAGGAGTTTCCGGTCGCGGATTGGCCGGCGTGTAGCGAACCACGATGACGCGCGGCGGTTCC
>JASHRI010000351.1 GCA_030037435.1 Candidatus Acidiferrales bacterium
CTTAGCGTCCCGGACCCGAATCACATCAGCAGCTTTATGAATTTCCGCGTTGCGGATATTCAAGCGTGCTATGAATTGTGGAAAAGTCGAGGAGCCGAGTTCCTCACTCCGCCGATTCCCAAGTATGGCGAGATTCGTTGCTACATCCGCGACCCTGACGGTTATATCATCGAGGTCGGACAAAGCACCACCCTCAAGTACGGTTAAGCTTCGGCGCGGATAGGATGCCGACTCTGCGCTGTTCCTGCGAAGGGAGGCCTTGCTCTCGTAGCCGCCACCTTCTTCGCCTTCTCGCCCTAAGCAAAGGGGAGGGTTGTGTCCCTGTGCTTTGTACCGGCCGGTTCACCCTGTGTTCGCGGCATAATCGCGCAAGCCATAGCACAGGGAATTTTCTTTCTGCAGCTATACCCTTGGTAACTAGCTGAAACGTCGGAAGGCGACCAAATGGAGTTCGAAGGAGTGTCCACCGCACTCCCCCCTTGCTTTTTCTTCAAAAATTGCTAGCGTCATATCGAGGGCTGCGAAAGCATTTCGAGCCCCAAAGGAGATTGGTAAGGAAGACCGGGAAGCGTGCAGACCCCGCGAGGCGAAACGCCAAGATCGCCTCCAGCCTTCTCATTCCACTCTGAAAAATCTCACCTCTGAAAGGTTACCAACAATGATTCGACGCAGACCTCCGCGGCCTGGCCGCGCCGTTCAAGATTTTCATTTTTTCGCAGGCACACAGCGCCCCATGGGCATCGAGCCACAGCAGCTCGCACCACCCTGTGCGCCCGCTCCTTCTCCAACTGATATTGCACCTGATTCTCCGCCCTCTGCATCCTCACCAGTCGTGCAAGCGCCCGCATCCGATGCGCCAGAATCTCCGGCGATCAACGCGACGGTGTGCCCAGTCGTGCCGCCGCCCCCAGCGCTAACGAGGAGCTCCGCTCCTGCCGCCAAGGTCACGCTTGAGCGCGCCCCGGCACAAAAGCCCGCTCGCCCGTCAACACCGCGATCAGCGTCGCGAAGTCGCGATGATTATGAAACTCCATTCGCCCGTCGCTACTCGCCCGCTCCCGACGATCATTCCGGTGCGCCTCATCACGAGCGTCGTTGCACCATCTGCCGCCATGCCGAGCGCTCAGCCATCGAGGACGAATTCATCCATTGGCATGCGCCAGGTCACATCGCCGCCGACTACCAGGTGAGCCGCGCCGCCATCTTCCGTCACGCGCACGCGACAAATCTCTTCGAGCGGCGCAATCGCAAGATTCGTTTCGCTCTCGGGCACCTCATCGAACGCGTCTGCGACGTCGAGCCGACCGCCGATTCCGTCGTTCGCGCCATCCACGCCTTCTGTCGTGTCAACGACGACGGCCACTGGGTCGAGCCGCCCTCGCACGTCGTCGTCTCGTCCGGCTCGGCCTCGGCACGCCATCTGGCTCAGGGCGCCGGTCGGCCGCCCATCGAAATCTCCGTCGACGCCAACGTCCTCCCTGCTCCTCCGGACGAGCCCTCTCAACCGGTTCTGACCGAAACTCCCTCTCGGATAGACGCTGTCCTAACCGAAACTCCCCTTCGATTAGAAAATGACCCAACTCATTGAAAACATTGGGCCGAGGTGCGTTCTAATCGAAACTCCCTTCGGCGGGACGCCTCGGCCCAAGCCT
The DNA here is from genome assembly GCA_030037435.1 of Candidatus Acidiferrales bacterium. Lineage (GTDB taxonomy): Bacteria > Acidobacteriota > Terriglobia > Acidiferrales > UBA7541 > Palsa-295. Next base: position 1,653 of record JASHRI010000351.1, read on the forward strand.
CACCTCGGCGCCCGGGAACTCACGATTTCCGGGCTGCCATCCAAAGCGAGTCGCTGGTCGGCAGACGATCCAGCAGGTGCCGCGGGAGCGGTTCGAATCCAACTTTGCGGAGCATCATCGACAGGGTTTGCGGAGTGAAATAGTTGCAGTGCGCCGGAATGTGATAGCCGCACCAGTTTCGGCCGCGCACATGTCGATTCCAGCTCGCATAGTTGGGCGTCTTGATGATCGTGATTCCGCCCGGCCTGAGAACGCGATGGGCCGCACGCAATCCGGCCAACGGTTTCCACTCGTGTTCGATGTATCCGAATTGCGTGACGACGTCGAACTCTTCCGCCGGCAACTCGTGCTCTGCCACTTCGGTTACCGGACCTTCGAAAATTCGATCGCGAGAAACTCGCTGGCGGGAGACTTCCGCGGCGCGAGGGCTCAGCTCGATGCCGCTGACCAAGAAATTTTTGGCCGCCCGCACCAAGAAACTCGCATCTCCGCAACCGAAATCGACCAGCTTCCCTTGCCTGGCCCACCGAAGAGTCTGCGAAAGCAGGCGGTCGTGGGTGCCGGCTCGAAACGGGCGAGTGCAATGCGAAAGGAAAAGCCAAACTGGCTGGCTTTGTTTTCTCCGTCCCAACTCGCGCTGCCACTCCTCGACCCAGTCGTGATCCTTCGCTTGTGCGTCATAGGCCACTTCGCTGCCGATGAAAACCATTCCGCAGTTCGGGCACTCGACAATTTCCCATTGGTCTTGCGAAAAAAGCCGTTTTCGATCCGCTCCCGCACAAAGTGGACACGGGCGCAGCGTTGCAGACACTGAGTTGTCGTCACAGCTCATAAGGGCAGATTCGCGCGAAGACCCGCGATTCTATCATGCGGATTGAGCGCGCCTGCTCGGAGGCATGATGGTTGGAGTGTTAGAAATCGATACGATGCTGAAGTCACTGCGAGACCGACGATGCGTACCTAAAAGGATGGAAATGATGGGCGACGACTTAGTTGCAGTTGCGGCGGTAGCAGCTTTCGGTGGCGTAGCGGTAGAGCAAGTACGACACCGTTCCCGCGCCGGCGATCCAGGCTGCGTCCTTGGCCACGCGTTTCCAGTTGATGTCGTGATGATGCGGCGCGCCCACCCCTTGAATCCCCGAATCGTCCGGCAAGAGCGTCGCTTCGTACGTCTCGCCTTCCGCGATCGTCTGCTCGTGGCCGTTCAGGTCCATCACCCGCAGCGTGCCTTCAAACGAACTCACCTGCACCGTCACCGCGTCCACCTGCGAGACTTGCCCGAACACCGGCTGCCCATCCGCCCCGCGCAACACTCCCACCAGCGTCTTGATTTCCAACTGCGATGGCGCTGAAGTCGAAAATCCCAGCGTTCCACGCTCCAGCTTCGCTCCGGCGGCGTTCGGCTCCGCCACCAGCGTGGCTGCGCTCGACGACAGCAGATACACCTGGCTCGCGCCCATCTTCATGCGCAATGAACCGCCCGGGCCGGTGTCCAGCGCGTCGCCCGCATACACGTCCGTCCCCTGCACCACCGCCGCGCTATCGAGCTCAGCGTGGTCCGCAATGATCACTGAGCCTAGCGGCTTGGAGGTAGTTGCACTGGTGCCCACAGGCATCATGCCGATGGAAACAATTGACAAGGAGATTGCCAACAGGAAGGAGCTTCTCGAGCAGAACCGAAGCACCGAGCGCACCATCGCCTCCGAGAGGGCCATTGCCAATCTACCTGCACCCTTTTGCGTCGTCAAGAGCGGATCGACCCTACTGGTGGGATGGCGAGCGCAGCATGGCTGGTTAGTGGGCCGGAGCCGGAGGGGCGGGAGAGACGTGAACATCGGCGCTGATTTCGAGATCGACGGTGTCTTTGACTCGTAAAACGAAAGTGCTTGGATTCTTTAGCCCCCACTGAACATATGGGACCGCGAATTTCGTCGAAACATGACGCACGTCGCTGTTCGTACCGGGCTCGACGGATACTGCCAGTGTCATCGGATGTTCCTGTCCGTGAAGCTGAAAACGTCCTGACAACTGCACGCTTGAAGTTCCCTGCGGCGCGATTGAGCCGGCTACGTGGTCCGGCGTAAAACTGATTTCGGGAAATTTTGCGCTTTCGAGAACCTTACGGTGCATGTTCTGGTCTCGCGATGTGTTGTCGGTATTGGCGCTCGTTGCGTCGACGACGACCGAACCGCTTGCATTTCCCGTCGATGGGTCAAAGCGAATCTCGCCGCTTTTCAATTTGAAAGAGCCATGAACCGTGTGCATGGTCGCGCCCAACGTGAACGTGACTTGCGTCATGGCGGGATCGAATGTAACGACGGTTTGCTGTGCGCGGAGCGACGGGGCCAAGGAAAAGACGGCAAGCGCAATCAGGAGACTGGGCGGACGATGTAAAGATCCATGGGCAAAGCGCAGGAACCGCAGCATGGTCAGGTCCGTAGAGCTCGCCAGCCGACGCCAAGGAGCCCGCGAGCCTCAACTGGCGCTGGTTGTCCAATATGGATGGAGATCATCTTTGAAAAGAGAGCGGGGTGGCGTGCGAAAACTCGCAGAATTCTACTCCGCAGTGCGACGCTTGCGTTCATCAGGAGCAGCAGACGACTCATGCGAATCGGGACTCTCGTTAAGCGGCGATGGGCAGAGACGTAGGCCGAAAGATCACCGGCAGCCAATGCGTCAGCGAGAGCAAGGGCCTGTCGAAAAGCGAGGCTGAGACCTTGGCCCGCGATGCCGTCGACGGTGCAAGACGCGTCGCCGACCAATGCGATATTTCGACGCGCGACTGCTCGGGCTCGCGATAGCGAGGTGATCGCCCCGGTCTCCGTCGAGGTCGGCGTGAGATTGCGGAGATGCTCGGCGACCGCGGGAAATCGATCCAGTGCACGGTCGATGCGCAACCGCGAATCGCTGGAGAAAAGAGTAACGCAGATTTCGCCAGGGGAAATGGGAGTGACGATCAGTTGAGATTTTTCGGCCCAGTGCACCTCGACGATGTCACTCCACGGCGCCACCGCGTAGTGCCTGCGAAATCCAAAGCGGAAACGATGGGGACGACGCCCGCCGAGCCTTGCGAATTCGCGGACAGCCGAGTGCTGGCCGTCGGCACCCACGATCCAGGAACAACGAAGAAATCCGCCGTCGATGAAGGCGCCACAAAAACTAAGGTCCGAGACACGCGCGCCCCAACGCAATGTCACGCCCAATTCAGCCGCTCGGGCGACGAGTGTGGCATGCAGCGCGGTTCGGCGCATTCCGAATGCTGTTCGCGAAGCGAATTTTGCAACGCTTGAAGAATGCTCGTCCGAGAAACGGATGCCGACGAATGGGAGTGCGCAAACGGAATCAAGGCAGATACCCAAACAGGAGAGCGATTCGACGGCTTCTGGCAGCAAGCCTTCGCCGCAAGGCTTGTCGAGAGGAGGAATTCGGGAGTCAACGACGACAACGCGGAGGCCCTTCAAGCGCGCGGCAATCGCAGTGGCCAGCCCGGCCGGTCCTCCTCCGATGACGAGGACGTCCGTCGTGCCCATGAGCCCCTCCCGACAAGAACGAGCGGTTCGGCTACCAGCGCAATAGAACCAGCTCGGAACAAAAGCCGGGCCCCATGGCCGCGAGGATGCTCAGTGTGCCAGCAGCTGGCCGACGATTTCGATAAACGTCTTCCAGCACAAGCAACACGGAAGTGGATGAGAGATTTCCCACCCTTCGCAAACATTCCCAGGATGCTTCGAGTTCCTTCTCGGTGATACCAAGCGCCGTGGCGGTCGCTTCGAGCACCCGGGGTCCCCCGGTGTGCATCACCCAGCTCTGGACGTCGCTTCGGCAGAAACCCTGTTCCGCGAGAAACGCGTCTACATCTTCGCCCAGGTGGCGCAGCACCGTATCCGGGACTTCCGGCGACAATACGATGCGAAAGCCCTTCTCCGAGATGTCCCATCCCATGGTGCGTTCGCTATTCGGGTAGAGGATTGATTTTGTGGCCAGAATTTCAGGTCCGTCGGAATCGACATTCGATCCCGCGACAACCGTTGCGGCGGCCCCGTCTCCGAAGAGGAGGGCGGAGATCAGATGGGCCATCGACAGGTCGTCGCGCTGAAGCGTGAGGGAACAGAGTTCAATTGAGAGCAAGGCTGCTGCTTGGTCCGGGTAGCCGCGGACATAGTCCGCTGCGCGGGCAATTCCCGCCGCACCGGCGACGCAGCCCAGACCGAAAATAGGAATTCGCTTAATGTTGGTGGAAAGGCCCATGCGGTTCACCAGCCGGGCATCGAGCGAAGGCGCGGCGATCCCGGTGACCGAAGTGACGAAGAGCGCGCTCAACTCATCCGGCTCGATTCCCGCGGCCAGAAGCGCACGACAGAGCGCCTGCTCGCCAATCTCAAGCCCTACTTCGATCCATGCGTCGTTCGCTTGTCCCCAGGTTTTCAAGTTTTCGTAAAATTCGATTGGCCGGGCGGTGTAGCGCCCATCCACCTTCATGCTTTCGTCCAAACGATCGAGGATGGCCGGGTTTGAGAGACGGTGCTGCCAATCGTTCTTGAGCGCGGCGACCAAAACTTCCTGCGGGTAGTAATGTTCGGGAAATGCGCTTGCGACGCTCGCGATTTTCATGAATGCGGCTCCTGATTGTGACGTGCAGACATGGAGACACTATGACGGAATTCAAATTTCACGTCCGATATCGTAATTTGAAGCAATCGGTCCGGGCACGGCCATCGAGGCGATTAAACTGAATGATGGATGCCTCCGCAAAAGCGGTATAGCGAGCTGCATCCAATTTGGCTGCCTATCCGATGCAAACCAATTGGCGCAAGTTGTGCCTGTTCATTCGTCGCCGGCCTTCAAATCGATCGCTTCAAACGCACGAACTGAATACTCTGCTGCGCCAGTCGAACGCCCAAGGCAGCGACACGCCTCACGATGCCGACCGATCTCACCGGCAAACCGGGCTGCGGCATAGTGTCACCGACAGGCTGTAGGAGTCAAAGAGAATGGTGAAATTCTTGGTGCTTGAAGGGTGGAAAAAAGGGGGCCCCGGATCTGGGGGGAGATCCGGGGCTGGGGACTGAGAGGGACTGCGGGCAAAACCTTGCGAACGACGGAGAAATCAGTGCTGGCGCCCCTAGCGGCACATCGCGTAGCCGATGGCCGGCAGGTCAGTAGTTCCAGCGCCGCAGCAAAATGGTAGCTCGGAAAACCAACTGCATTCCGAGGGCAATCATCGTGTCGCGCACGGCGAACATTTTCTCTCGCATCGGAACTTCCTCAAGACCGGAGGAGGAAATCAATGGCGCCTCGCTTTCGCTGCGAACGACCCGACCACGGCAAACGACAGGTCCGTGAACTTTGGTGGATTGCTCCTTAGTTGAGAACGTAAACTGGGATATCGTGCTCCACGCCGACCACCATGGACTTGAAAATGTCGACATCCCAACTGTCCGCTATTCGGAGCCTCACCACTTCGTTCGTTTCAGAGAGAAGGCGACCACGCAACGGCACACGCAAATTTCCTGTGACCACTCGAAGGATAACCGGCTGCCCTACCCAAACCGCGTAACCACCCTCCATCGCCGTGCCTCCTGGGAAAACGCCTCATCGAACAACTCGGATTCTGCACGCCGGGGGCGACAGGCCCAATGGTACAGGGGGCTAAAATACAGTGGGATGAAAGTACTATCGTTCAGGGGGAACGAAGGTCAAGTCACGAGGTCTTCTCTGTTATTGTAAATGCCGGAGTTACGGCAGCGAACCCGTCCGACTCAACCTGGGATGCGAAGGAGAACGAGAGCTGGTGGAGACCCTAAGACAGCTTCTAGCGGAGCTTTACAACGTACGCGGCTTAATCGAGTGGGGAGGAACGCTGCTGGTATGTGTGGTTCTTTTCATCGAAACGGGCCTATTTGTGGGCTTTTTTCTACCCGGTGATTCGCTATTGGTGACCGCTGGCGTGTTTGCCGGTGCAGGACACTTGAAATTGGCATGGCTGCTTTCCCTCCCAAGCCTTTGCGCGATCGCTGGAGATCAACTCGGCTATTGGATCGGACGAAAGGCTGGCCAGGAGCTATTTCGCAGGGAGGATTCGCGGTTTTTCAAGAGACGGCACGTCGAGCGGGCGCACCGATTTTACGAAACGTATGGAGGGAAGACGATCATCCTGGCGCGCTTCATTCCGATTATTCGCACGTTTTGCCCACCCGTAGCCGGCGCAGCCCGAATGACCTACTCACGATACCTAACATACGACATATTCGGCGGCCTGCTGTGGGTTTGTAGCATGGTGTTGGTGGGCTATACGTTTGGACGGACCATACCAAACGTAGACAAACGCATCCACTACATCATCGCCGGCGTAATTCTTGTCTCATTTCTACCGGCGATTTATCACGCCTGGAAGTACCGCAGACAGAGCGTCCCGAACCCTCCACAAGTGGACTGACTTCGGGTGTTGCGTCGTTTCGCTGGCTGGCTAAAAAGCAAGACGGGGAGCCTGGCAGCTCCCCGTCTTGTCCACTCGGCAAACCGCAGCGAAGCTGAACAGCCGCGCCGGCGGTTCGCTCGCAACAGCGGTAGGAAATTCACCTTCAGAAACCCCTGTCCGGTGGAGTCATCTCGCCCTCCATTGAACTGGCCTCTACAAGTCCGTCATACGCCCGGGAAAGGCACAAACGCAAGCGGAAAAATCCCTTAGGCGGGGCTATACCTTCCACGCGCCCTGGGTGGCTACGGACGGAACTCTCGCATTCGGTTAGAACTGACGGGCAGTCGCCCCGATCAGTATCTGGGTCTGATCCTGATCCAGCAGCAGAGCAGTGTGGTCGTCGATCAGGTAGTAGATCAGATTGTAGGTCGCTGTAGGGCTCGTTGCAGACACGACGACCGTACCGCGCCCGTTCGCTGCCGGCGAGCCGACCGAGACAGATGAAACTGGATTAGGCTGAGGTAGCGGCGTGGGGAACGTGTTGATGTCGAGATTGCCGGTCGTGATTACATCGCTCGATATGGAAAGCTGGCCAGAGACGTTTTGCTGAACCGAGGTTACATTGCTGTGAAAAATTCCCTGGCCAATGAGGCCGATATCCACGCTCGCAGCCGTGAGCGACGGCGACGCAGCCGCACAGCCCGTGCTGAGCGGGCCGCACTGCTGATACGCAACGCCTGTTGCGACCGCCGCGGAATCGACTTCGAGCATAACGACAGATCCTAGCGACGTCTGATACGCTGCGAATTCAGACACGCTCGGATTCGCGCCCGCCGGGCAAGTACCGCTGCCTGCAAAAACGCGCAGGTCGATACGGCGAGATGATGAATCCAGGGAATAGGCGCAAGTTCCAAGCGCCGTGGCCAAAGCCGTGGTGCCGTCGTTGTTGACGTCCGAAGTCCCTCCGGTGATGTTGCCAGCGCCATCCGACGTTAGAGCGCCGCCGGAAGCGTAGGGACCTGCCGAAGAGCTTCCGCCCGCAGTGAAAACATAGGTGGCCTGGCTCAGATCGCCGTTGCCGAGCGCTGCCGTGGTTGGAGCGCTGAACATCTGTCCCGCTACGAAGGGTACGTTTGGAGGGCTGTCGATCTCGATAAAGTACATCTGAGTGATGGATGTGCCTGCGGAGTTGGCTCCCACTGCGTAGAACGCGTACTGCCTTGCGGTCGCGCCCGTGGCTGTGCTCTGCAGCGTCATCGTGCCACGTCCAGTGCCCGAAAACAGCGTGTCGAACGCATATGTGCCGTTCAGCGATGTATCGTCCGCTGTTACGGTGCCATTGTCATTGACGTCGATGATTCCGCCGGGTGATGGGATATGCCCCGCACCGTCGGCTGAAAACACTCCCGCGATTCCCAAAGGATCAAAGCTGCCATCAGCACCCAAGGCGCTGAACACATAAGGACCGGTGATCACCGAGGCTTGGTTCGAAAGCGCCTCGACGCTTTGTTGATCCATGGTTCCACCGCCCGTGGCCCCCGAATCGAAGCGCGTGAGCTGAGCATGGTGGCTGGTGGCAAGAGCAAAACGCCAATTTTCGGTGACTCGGCCGTGAGTGATCTGAGCGCTGCCGCGGCCGTCCGGACCAACCGTGTACGTACCGGTAAACTCAACTTGAGTCTGCAAGCCCGTGAGCGAACTTTCGATATCTTCGACGCCGCTGGTGATCTTTCCCGCTCCGTTAGAGACGAAGCTGCCAGCCGCGGCCATGAAGCCCGAAGTGTCGTTGCCCGAGTACCCGAAGGCATAAGGGCCCTGAAGTGAGTCGTCAGAAAAGATGATGGTGGCCGTGGCCGTGGCCGGCGCTGTGGCGGCTGGGTCCGTCGCGGTGATTGTGAGCGTGCCGCCCGGCGGCGGTGAGTCTGGCGCTGTGTATAGGCCCGTGGTTGCGCC
>JASHRI010000031.1 GCA_030037435.1 Candidatus Acidiferrales bacterium
GTGCGCGCCGTCTGTCCGCCGGATTCCTTCGCGCTCACTTTTCCGCTATACTCCTGCCCATGTCAGTCAATAAAGCAATTCTCGTGGGACGTCTGGGGCGCGATCCTGAGACGCGCTACACCTCCGGCGGCCAAGCTGTCGCGAATTTCACGCTGGCGACCGACGAAACATATAAGGACCGCGCCGGCGAGCGCCAAAAGCGAACCGAATGGCACCGCGTGGTGCTATGGGGAAAACTGGCCGAAATCGCGCAGCAATATCTAAAGAAAGGGATGCTCGTCTACGTGGAAGGCCGCATCCAAACCCGCCAATGGGAAGATAAGCGCGACGGTCAGAAACGCCAAACCACTGAAATCGTCGGCACGGTAATGCGGATGCTCACGTCGCGCGCGGAAGGTGCTGCCGCCGGCGCCGCAGGCGCTCCAAGCCATGGCCGCTCGGCGGATGCGGAATTCGAAGGCGGCCCAATGCCGGACGATTCCTCAGCTAGCCCTGAAATCTCGGACGAAGACATCCCGTTCTAGCTCGCGGCCACTTCGCGAGTCGTTGGTCCCAAGCAAATTCGCGCAGAATTTAAGTGCGTGGAGCCACGCCTAATTGGAGCGGATAGGAATCAGTTGGATATTTAGTGCGGTGCGCCGTTTCCACCGGGGTTGGGCGAGTGGTTGCCACTCGCGATGCCTTCGACAAGATCTTCGTCGGCGCTGGGCAGCGTGGGCAAAACTTCAGCCGCAATCAATCGATCTTGAATCAAAATATCCTTTTTCAAGCGGCCATCGCGAAATTCCACCGCGCGCTTTGCATACTGTGCGATGTCCGGCTCATGCGTCACAATCACAACCGTCAGGCCCTGTTCTTTGTTCAGCCGCTGAAAGATGTCCATGATTTCCACGCTGGTGCGGCTGTCGAGGTTGCCGGTTGGCTCGTCGGCGAGCAGCAGCGATGGATTATTTACCAGAGCGCGGGCGATGGCCACTCGCTGTTGCTGTCCGCCGGAAAGCTGCGAAGGAAAATGCCCGCTGCGATCGGCAAGGCCCACGCGCACCAGCGATTCGCGGGCTCGTTTTTCGCGCTCCTCAATTGGCACTCCGGAATAGATTGTCGGCAGTTCCACATTCTCGAGCGCAGACGTGCGCGCCAGCAAATTGAACTGCTGGAAGACGAACCCGATTTTCTGGCTGCGGATCCTCGCCAGCTCATTCTTGGTAAGCGATGATACGTCCTTGCCGTCCAAGAAATACCGGCCTTTCGAAGGCCGGTCGAGGCAGCCTACGATATTCATCAGCGTCGACTTTCCCGATCCCGACGCCCCCATCACTGCCACGAACTCGCCCGGATAGACCTCCATCGAAACGCCCCGCAGCGCGTGCACCTGGATTTCACCCAGGTCGTACGTCTTGTGCACACCCTCCAGGCGAATCGTGGGTGTCTTCGTATCCGCACTCGTATTGGCCGGGCCTGCAGACGATTGCGTTGTTTTGGAGGGTTCGTTCATGGACATGCCGGTCGGTTATCCCGTTGGGACGCGTAACGCGCCGTGATCCGCGGCGAGCGCTATCGCTCCGTGCCGCTAGTGGCTAGCTGTAGCTGCCGACGCGGCGGCGTCCTTCTTACGCTGTTCGTCCACGCGCCGCATATAGTCTTCGAATTTCGGTACCTGTTCAGGCGTCAGAATCGCGCGGATCCGGTCGCGGCCTTGCTGACGAATCGCCTCCCGCTGCGCATCGAGCGGTGCGTACAACATCGTCCATTTCGCCACCGTGTCGTCCATGATCGCGGCGAGCTGTCGCCGCTGCTCCGCCGTCAGTTGCACCTGCTGAGAAAAGCTGTCGATCATCTGCTCGCGGTGCGGATGAACGTTCGTCGCCACCGCCGGTTCGCCCGATACGCGCTGCGCCCATACATGCACGCCCACCGCGCCAAACAGCGCCCCCAGCACAAACACTATGAAGAACAGGACTGCCGCTTCCCGGCGCGCCTTAGTTGTTTCCATGGTCGCTTTCCGCCACCATCATCAGAGCTTCATCCCGATTGGCCGGCGGCCTCGTCGGATCCGAAGCAAACAGAAAATCGTGTGCCTCTATAGGACGCATCGAGATCGCGTTAGGTTGCGAGCGCGACGTCCAACGTGTGCCATAGGCAAGCAGGGCGATCAGGGCCAGCATCGCCGTCGCGGCGAATCGCCAGCCCAAGTAAACGCACGGCTGCCAGAACCTGGCGCGGTCGCTGACGCGGTCCTGCTCGGCTCTGCGAATACGAGCCATGACCCTCAGCGCAAAATCGGGCGCCACTTCCGGCGTCACACGCGCCACCTGCAGCAAACGCGCACCCGCGGCCGCCTGATCGAGCGCATTCCGGCATCCGCTGCAGATTTTCACGTGCTCTGCTGTTTCTTTCGCTTCAGCGCCGCTCAGCTCTCCGTTCAGATATTCTTCCAGTTTCGCTTCGTGGTCCCGGCATGCTCTTTTCGTGACTCCTGTCTCCGTTGCCATCGCGTTTATCCCCTTCCGTGCGCCACTGAAGCCGACCCCGTGTGTCCGGCGGCTCCCATGCGGCGCCGATAGCTATCCATAATTCGACCGCGCGCGCGGAACAGTCGCACCTTCACCGTGTTCACGTTGAGCTTGAGTATTTCCGCCAATTCCTGCACCGAAAATCCCGCCATTTCTTTCAGCATCAGCAATTGCCTGTCTTGCTCTGGCAACATCGCCAGCAATCGGTCCAACAGTTCCCTGACCTCAGCCCTGTCGTCCGGGCTCTCCGAAGCGCGTTCCAACGACACAATGCCATCCAACCGCGACACCTGCTCTTCGGAAAGATCGGCCTCGTAAACCAGCGGCCGCACTTTTTTCTTCCTCAAATAGTCCCAGCATTCATTCACCGCGATCTTATATAGCCACGTGGAAAACGCGGCGCGCTGATCGAATCTCCTGATTCCCAAGTACGCTTTCAGAAATACCTGTTGCGCCACATCTTCCACATCTTCTGGCCGCCGCAATATTCCCGCAACCAGCGCGAATACGCGCTGCTGATGGCGCCGCACCAGCTCCTCGAACGCAGGCTGTGCGCCATTCTGGCACAACCTCACGAGTTCCCGGTCTTCTTCCTGCCTTCCCGCTCGACTCATCGTGAGCGGAATCGCCGAAGCGCTTGCCACCATACTCTTTGGGACGTCGGCCATTTGCGTTTGGTTACGAAAGCCCATTCTAGGGTTTCATTAATTTCGTCTTGCAGGCGTCACTGAGCCATGTAACAATACCTGCCATGATAATCGGCGAACGGATTCGGTTACTCCGTGAAACAAAGAAACTATCCCAGGGCGACATCGAAAAGCGCACCGGCCTGCTTCGTTGTTACATCTCGCGCGTAGAGAACGGTCATACCGTTCCGGCCATCGAGACCCTCGAGAAGCTTGCCCGGGCCATGGAAGTGCCGCTCTACCAACTATTCTACGACGGCGAAGAGCCACCCGAACTCCCCAATCTTCCGAAGCGTAAGAGCGCGGATGACATCGCTTGGGGCAGCACAGGGAAAGACGCTCGCTATCTGGGGCGTTTTCGCCGCCTGCTGGGCCGCATCGAAGAGGCCGATCGCCGGCTTCTCCTTTACATGGCCCAGAAAATGGCCAATCGCTAGATCCCACCAGAAACCTTCCGGGCCGGGGCGCCTATCGCCACGGCCCGACAGCACTTGCCTACCTTCAGCTCGTCCTACGTGTGCGTGTTACTCCCACTCGATCGTGCTCGGGGGCTTGGAACTTATATCGTACACCACCCGGTTGACCCCGGGAACCTCGTTCACGATTCGCGTCGACATGCGCTCCAGCACTTCCATCGGCAGCCGTGACCAGTCTGCCGTCATCGCGTCGACCGATTCAACCACGCGGACCGCGATTGTGTGGCCGTAGGTGCGCCCGTCACCCATTACGCCAACGCTTTGAACCGGCAGCAGTACCGCGAATGCTTGCCACGTCTTATCGTAGAGACCCGCCCGGCGAATTTCCTCCACCACGATGGCGTCAGCCGCACGCAATGGCTCAAGCCGTTCTCGGGTCACTTCGCCCAGCAGTCGCACAGCGAGCCCCGGACCTGGAAACGGCTGTTTCACCAAAATCTCTTCCGGCAAGCCCAATTCCCTGCCGATTTGCCGCACTTCGTCTTTGAATAGGTCCCGCAGCGGCTCGATCAATCCAAACGGCATGTCCGCCGGCAGCCCGCCTACGTTGTGGTGCGACTTGATCACCGCCGACGGCCCCTTCACGGACACCGACTCGATCACGTCCGGATACAACGTACCTTGCACCAGGAATTTCACGGGCAATCCGCCCTGTGTCGCTGCCACCAGCTTGCGTTCTTCCTCTGCGAATACGTTGATGAATTCGTTGCCGATGATTTTCCGCTTCTGCTCTGGGTCGACTACTCCCTTTAGCTTTCCCAGGAAACGCTCCGAAGCGTCCACGCCGATCACGTTCAGCCCCAGGCGGTTGCGCAACATTTCCAACGTCTCTTGGAATTCATTCCGCCGCAGCAATCCGGTGTCAACAAACACATTCGTCAGCCGCTCGCCAATGGCCCGTGCCACCAGCGCCGCTGCGACCGTCGAATCCACGCCACCGCTGAGCGCGCAGATGGCCCGCGCGCCCTCCGCCTGTTTGCGAATTGCCTCAACCGTCGACGCAATAAATCCCGCACGGCTCCAATTTTCCTTGGCGCCGCAAATCTCGAAAATGAAATTCCGCAGAATTTCAGTTCCCCGCTCGGTGTGTTGCACCTCGGGATGAAATTCCACCCCGTACAGGGCTTTCTCGGAATTTTCCACGGCGGCGACGGCATTGTCCGTGCGTCCTGTCACCTGAAATCCCGCCGGCAGGCCGACCACGTGATCTCCGTGGCTATTCCAGATTCTCAATTCACGGGGAACGCCGGCAAACAACTTCGAACTTCGGCCGATGTCCAGTTTTGCTCGCCCGTACTCCCGCCGCTCGGCTCGCTCCACCTTTCCGCCGAGCGCGTGCGTTAGCCACTGCATCCCATAGCAGATTCCTAGCACCGGCACGCCGAGCTCCAGCACTCGCGGGTCGCATTTCGGCGCGTCTGCCGCATATACGGAGCTGGGGCCGCCCGAAAGCACTAGCCCCGCTGGCTCAAGTTTTCGGATGTCGTCGATCGAAGCAGTGCACGGAAGAATGGCGGAAAACACCTGCTGTTCCCTGATCCTGCGCGCAATCAGCTGCGTGTATTGCCCGCCGAAATCGAGGACCACAATTCCGTGTCGCGTGCCCGTCGTAGCACCCGCTTCCTTCTGCACCGCTGCTCCACTTTCTGCCATGGTCGTCAGATTCCCCATCTCTCTCCGATTGCTTTTCAATTTAGCCCTGCGTAGGCCGGTCATTTCTTCATCTCAGAACGATATTCACCAGCTTTTTCGGCACCACCACCACCTTCGCCACCTGCTTCCCCGCGATCAGCGGCGCTATGCGAGGCTCGATCATCGCGCTCTCTCGCGTTTCATCCTCGCTCAGGCCTTCTTCGATCAATATTTTGCCGCGCAGCCGGCCGTTGATCTGAATGATCACCTCCACCTGCTCTTCGCGAGTTAGGTCCTCGCGGTACGCGGGCCACTTCTGGTGCGAAATACCGCCGGAATTCCCCAGCATGAGCCACAATTCCTCCGCGATGTGCGGCGTCATGGGCGCGAGCATCAGCACCAACATGCTCAGCACGCTTTTCAGAATTTCAGGAGAAATGTCCTGATCGAGCGGCTCCTGCGCCCCGAGTTCTTTCACCAACTCCATGATCAACGCGATCGACGAGTTGAAATGCCAGCGCGCCTCGAAATCGTGCGTCACGCGTTTGAGCGTCTGATGCGCCTTGCGCAGTATCGCCTTTTCTTTCGCCGTGGCACTCGCGAAATCCGCGAGGCCCTCGGGATCGTATCGAGCGCCGCGAGCCTGCGCCGAATACCTGTCCACCAGCCTGAACACGCGGTTCAGAAATCGCGCCGCTCCCTCGATTCCCTGCTCGTTCCATTCGAGGTCTTTCTCCGGCTGCGTGGCAAACAGTGTGTACATGCGCCCGGTGTCGCACCCGTATTTGTCCGCCATTTCGATCGCACCCACCACATTGCCGCGCGATTTCGACATCGCCACGCCGCCCTTTTGCACCATCCCCTGGGTGAACAAGCGCGCGATCGGCTCGTCGTGGTTCACCAGTCCCAGGTCGCGCATCACCTTGCAGAAAAATCGCGAATACAGCAGATGCAAAATCGCGTGCGTGATCCCACCCACGTACTGATCGATCGGGAACCAGTAGCGGACCTTTTCGCGGTCGAAAGGAGCTGCGTTGTTGTGCGGATCGGTGTAGCGATAGAAATACCACGATGAATCGATGAACGTATCCATCGTGTCCGTCTCGCGCCGAGCCGCGCCTCCGCACTTCGGACACTTCGTATTCACCCACTCCGGCACGCCTGCAAGCGGCGATTGTCCCTGTCCCGTCAACGCAACGTGCTCCGGCAACCGCACCGGCAGATCCGCGTCGGGCACCGGCACGATCCCGTCGCGCTCGCAGTAAACCACCGGAATTGGCGTGCCCCAATAGCGCTGCCGCGAAATTCCCCAATCCTTTAACCGGTACGTCGTCTCGCCCGTGCCGAATTTCTTGGCCGCCGCATCCGCCGTCATTTTCTCGATGGCTTGCTCCGAACTCAAACCCGCGTACGGCCCCGAATTTACCAGCCGCCCGTACTCGGTATACGCCTCGCTCATGCGATCGGCCCGCAGCGACTCGCCCGATACCGGTTGCACCACCACTTTCACCGGCAGCTGGTATTTTTCTGCAAACTCGAAATCCCGCTGGTCGTGAGCGGGAACGCACATCACCGCGCCCGTTCCGTACTCGGCCAGCACGAAATTTGCAACCCAGATCGGCACCTGTTCGCCCGAAAACGGGTTCACGGCGAATCGCCCGGTAAAAAATCCCTCTTTTTCGGCGGTCGCGATGTCTGCCGCTTTCATGCTTCGCTGCAGCATCGCCTTCAGCTGCGCGTCCATACTCGCGCGGCCTTGCACTCCCTCAAGCAACCGGCCGAGCCGTGGATGTCCCGCGGCCACCACCAACGCCGACACGCCGTAAATCGTATCGATGCGCGTGGTGAAAACTTCGATCCCTGCATCCGCGATTCCGGCTACGTCAAATCGCACGCGCGCCCCGCGCGACTTTCCGATCCAGTTCTGTTGCATCAGCAGGACGCGTTCCGGCCAGCCCTCGCCCAACTCGGCCATGTCGTCCAGCAATTCATCCGAGTACCGCGTGATGCGCAGGAACCATTGCTTCAGTTCCTTCTGCTCCACTAGGGTCGTCTCGTGCCGCCAGCAATAGCCGTCGATCACTTGCTCGTTTGCCAGCACCGTCTGGCACTCGGGACACCAATTCACCTTGCTCTTCTTTCGAAAAGCGATGCCCTTTTCCAGCATGCGCAGAAAAAACCACTGGTTCCAGCGGTAGTATTCCGGCTCGCAGGTGGAGATTTCCCGGCGCCAGTCGTAACTGAATCCAAATCGCCTCAGCACTCGCCGGAATTCTTGAATGTTCGCATTGGTCCATTCGCGCGGGTGCGTACCAACCTTGATCGCCGCATTTTCAGCCGGCAGGCCGAACGCGTCCCAGCCCATCGGGTGCAGCACGTTGTATCCGCGCATCCACTTGTACCGCGCCACGGCGTCGCCGATCGCGTAGTTGCGCATGTGGCCCATGTGCAGCGTGCCTGAGGGATACGGTAGCATCTCAAGCACATAGTATTTTTCGCGCGAGGCATCGCCGTCCTTTGCGTGGAAAGCGCCCTGCTCTTCCCACACCTTCTGCCATTTCGCTTCCACGCGCTGCGGATCGTACTCAGCCACCCGGTTTTTCCCGTCCCCTTCGACTATTTAGAGCGTTTTCTTGCGGGCCTTCGCTTGCCACCCTGTTTCGCCGCCATTCTCTTCTTCGGCCGCGGACGCATCCCATCTCGCCCCGTCGCCACCACAACCTTCCCCACCAGCTTCCACAGCGCCGCCACATTCCGCCGATCGTCGCCCGGCTTGTCGATCGGCGTCTCCAAAATAAACGCACGCCCCTCCAGCGCCGGGTGATTCAGAATTCCTCGAAACCCCTCGATCCCGATCTTCCCCTTGCCGATATGCTCGTGACGGTCCACGCGCGAGCCAAGCGCCGTCTTCGAATCGTTCACGTGCACCACGGCCACGCGCCCCAGCCCCACCGTACGATCGATCTCGCCGAGCGCTGCCTCCAGGCCCGCCGCCGCGCGGATGTCCCACCCAGATGCAAACGTATGCGCCGTATCGACGCACACGCCCAAATTCAGATCGGGGCACGCGTCGATGATTTTTCGCAGCTCGTCGAATTTCGACCCTACGCAGCTTCCCTGTCCCGCGGTGTTTTCCAGCAAAATCCGCAGCTCACCCAACTTCAACCCGCGCGCTGCCTGCCTCATTCCCTGCGCGATACTTGCAATGGCGTCTACTGGCCCGCCGCATCCGCTCCCTGGATGCACCACTAGAAAGTCCGCGCCCAGCGCGAGTGCCCGCACAATCTCCTGGTGAAACGCCTGCACAGACCGCGCTCGCAGCACCGGATTGGGCGAAGCCAGATTGATCAGATAATTGCAGTGGATCACGAGCGGCCCCAGCGCCAGCTCCTTGCGCCGCGCGCGGAATGCTGCCGCCTCCGCTTCGTTCACGCGCCCTGTGCCGCGTGCCCACATTCGCGGGCTCGCCGAAAAGATCTGCAGCGCATTGGCGCCCAGGCCGTGAGCGATCTCCAAAGCTCCGCTGATGTTTCCCGCAATCGACGTGTGTATGCCGATGCGGATGCTGCCATCTTTCCATGCGGGAATTTCAGGTGGGGCGGGCGGTTCGGGACGGTACTCGTCGTCGGCGTCGTAGGCTAGTGTACTTCTGTATTGTTCTTCGGCCATTCCCTCAGGTGTCCGGAGTGCGAGTGGTGACCACAAATTTTATAGGAAACCGCGCAGCCACGCAATGCACCTCCCAAAGTGCTAGTTAGTTTGCCTTTTCTTGATCGTGACACAAGGGGTCAAAATTCAAACTGATCCACTACCTCCGAGAGCGACGAGACGCCGAGGTGTTTGGTTTTGATTGCTTTATTTCAAAAACAGCGCCGGCAGCCCGCCCGCTAATTGGCTCCAGCAGGCTGCTTCGCAGGCGCCTTACCTCCGGACTTTGGCGCTGCCTTCGCCGCTGGCTTCGGCTTCCAAAAATCGGGGTCCGCCTTGACCCAACTATCCAGCGGATAGCTCATCTCCGGATCGACCGCCAGCAAGTCGATTCGCCCAGACTCGACCGACGCGGTCACCAGTTGGCCCCACTTCTTTTGCCCGTCTTGGCCCAGCGCCTCTTGGAACGCCTTGTCGTTCCCCAGCGCCGTGTCGATATCCGCCATCGACGCCCTTGGCGTAAAAATCAGCACCGTCCCTTCCGGTGCACCGTATTTCGCTTCGTAAAAGATGTTGCTCTCATCCAGATTCATCTTCGCCGCAGTGGATTTATACAAGTCGATCAAGTCCTCCCAATCTTTATCGTGCCCCGGACGCAGTCGCACCGTCTCGACTTCAATATAATGTTGCTTCCCAATCTCCACCTGCGCGTGATAACTCCATTTGTCGTTCAGCGTCGCCACCACCTGATGTCCATCGGAGACGTAGTCGCCGTCCTTCTCCTGCAGCGGCGTCAGGATGGCCTGCATTTTCGGCTCGCTGCTCGCCTTTTGGTCCTCGCCCCACGCCGCAAACGACTCGTAGCCCACAAAAAACACCACCTCATCGTCGCCGCTCAGCGTAGTGGCCGCCAGATAGTGTTCGGGACTCTTCGCCGCTTCAAACGCCCGCGCAAACGCGGCCTCGTTCTTTTCGTGCGCCGCGTCTTTGCCGACTTTCACGTTTTCGCGCTGGATTACGAGCACCTTCGGCAGCGCATCTGCGGCAGTATTCTCGTCCTGCGCGTGCAGCGACGCGCCTGCACCCACCAGTGCGCCCAGCGCCACCGCCACCAGCATAAACTTTTTCATGGATTCTCCTTTGCAAGCCGCTGAAGCCAGCTTCAGCGAATTAAGGGTGTGCCTCGACTCACTCTTGGGTTGTTAGAAATTTCTTGGGAATGGGCCAGACATCCCGTCCGGCCATTTGCTCGGCCTACTATACACCGCGCCACTTCTGCGTCCAACGCTTTCGCCGATGGTGGAGCAGTTGGAAATTTCTTTATCGTGACACAAGGGGTCAAAATTCAAACTGACCCACTACCCTTTCGCGGGATGTCTGGAAAGCGCCCACGCGCGATGCTATGATGCGTTGTCGGCCATGAATCTCGGTATCTTTATCGCCGCGTTTCTCTGCTCACTCATTAACGCCTTCCGCCGAGTCTTCCAAGCGCGCCACCGCGACAAGTGCACCCAAAAACTGCACGTGGCCGTTTCGCTTGTGGGGCAGTTTGAATTTTCTTGATCGTGACACAAGAAGTCAAAATTCAAACTGACCCCCTATCGTCATTTCGTATAATGTGCAAATTCGCAGGAGATGTTTTAGACTCAAAAGGGCCGGCGCGGTCGCCAAGTGGTAAGGCAAAGGTCTGCAAAACCTTTAACGGCGGTTCAATTCCGCCCCGCGCCTCCAAATCTCCGAAATCATCCGTCCAGGCAAGCTCCCTCGCGTCCGCGCTACTTCGCCGGAATCGTGAAATTCTTCCCCTTCTCGCCCACCTCAAAGATCAACAATTTCGCCGGCCGCGTTTTGCTTAGATTCCTCAACGAACGATGCACGTGCATCGCCGGCTCGTAGAAATAGTCACCCACTTTGTACGTCTTCGCCGGGTTCGGATCCACCTGATTCTCGATCTCGCCCTCCAAAATGTACGCGAACACGGGACCAATATGTTCATGCGGCGGCGACACCGCTCCGGGCCCAACCTCTAGCGTAATCACCGTCACTTCCGGGTTCGGGATGTCGCCCAGTGGTTCTTGCATCAGCGTTTTTACCGGCGGCCCGGACATGCTTCGCATGTGCATCTGCGATTGGGCCGGCGGCGCCTGCGCGCCCGCCACCGCCGTTGCGCCTCCGGCAAAGAAAGCCGTCACTCCTGCAGCCAGTGCCGTGCTCATTTCGCGTCGTGTCATCATCAGAAAATTCCCCCCCGCTTTTTTTCGTAGTGGGTCAATTTGAATTTTCTTGATCGTGACACAAGGAGTCAAAATTCAAACTGATCCACTACCCGTTTTTCGAACGCCGTGCCGCCCGATCTTACCTCGCAACTTCAGGACTGTAGAGCCCGCTTTTAGGATGGAACTCGGACCACGCAAACCAGTATTCGGGCTCCAGTATCACCGGCTCCAGACGCGCTCCTTTGTATTTGCCCGCCACGCAAAGTCCATAATCGTTCCACTCCGAATGCGTCTGCGAGTCGATCAACTTCCGCACTTTTGGGTCGAGCGCGGTGAACTTCAAATTCATTTCGCCCGCGCGTGCGATAAACGCCGTCGTTGTGTCCGACCCAGGCTGCTGCACGATCAGCACCGGCTTCCCTCCCACTTCGTCGTTCACCACGCGGACCTTCTCCAGCGCCGAAAATGAATACGCCTTCGACTCGTCTCCCATCTCGAGCCCCACGATCATCTCGCGCGGCGCCAACCGGTTGTCATGACCAAACGCTCCCTTCGGCGCTGCTCCCGTTCCCGACAGGCCTTGCTTCAACATTTTATTCATGTCCGCCAAGCGATCGGCATACCCCGGCAGCGGTTTCAGCACCAGCGTATGCGGATCCTGGTGGTGCCATTCGCTCCACGTGGTCAACAGGAAGGGATAAAGCTGCAGATGTGTGCCCTTCAGCGGCCCGGACGTCGCCATCAGCGACGATTGCTGCCAATGGCTCCCAGTTTCTCGGTCCTTGAAGACTTCATTCCCGCCCGCCAATCCGTCGGTATCAAACAAAAGATCTCTTCCGTTCGCTTCGGCCCTGAACACGAGAGCCGTGTTGCAGAACGATCACCAGGTCACAGCGATCGGGCCGTCCCCCAGCCGGTCCTGCACCACTCCGTGCTGCGCCAGGATCGCCGCCGGATACGCTTTGGCAGCTTTTCCGTCCGTCACCCCCAGCACCAGGTCGTCCTTGTTCAGGAACCTCGCTTCCGACTCCGGAATGAACTGCGGGTGATCGATCGTCGTGTACGGCAAGTTCGGCTGCTTTTTCGCTGCTGGTTTCTTCGTTTGTGCCGCAGCCGTCGCCGCGAAAACCGTCACTGCAGCCGACAGCACGATCGCGAGGTTTCGCATTGTCACCTTGACATTCATTTTTGTCCCCTTTTGCCTTATAGCACTCCACCCATGCTGCGACAATCCGGCATTCCCCTTTACCTTGAGCGGCGCGAAGGGCCGGCGTGCCAGCCTTTGATCCCGACGCAAAAACTCTCACTCGGTAGTACAATGCCGTTCGTCGACCGGTACGGGAACTCATAACAAGCGAGGTAGAAACGCCATGTTACGAAAACTATGGTTGCGAAAGCCGATCATTCTAGCTGCACTTCTCGCCGTTCTTCTGATTCTTCCGCTCGCCGCATACGCCGCGCCCGCTGCCAAACCGTTCCCTGATCCTGCGGTCGACGAATCCGCCGCTACGGCCAAAAGCCCCGAGACCGTTGTCTTCGCCGGCGGATGTTTCTGGGGAATTCAGGCGGTCTTCGAGCACGTAAAGGGCGTCAAGCGCGCGACTGCCGGCTATTCCGGTGGCACGCTGAAAAATCCGAGCTACGAACAAGTCAGCACTGGCAGAACAGGCCATGCGGAATCCGTCGAAGTCGTCTACGACCCCTCGAAGGTCACTTTCGGACAGCTTCTCAAAGTATTTTTCTCCGTAGCCCACAATCCCACGGAGCTTAATCGCCAGGGACCCGACGACGGCACGCAATATCGCTCCGCCATCTTCTATGAAACTCCCGAACAGGAACATATTGCGCATGCCTACGTCGATCAGTTGACACAGGCGCACACGTTTTCACACCCCATCGTCACCCAGATCGTCCCCTTCAAAGCCTTCTACCACGCCGAGGATTATCACCAGGACTATCTCGTGAAACATCCCGACAATCCGTACATCGTCATCAACGATCTTCCAAAAATCGCCAACCTCAAGCACGAATACCCCTCGCTTTACAAGGGCTAATCGCGAGGCCGCTTTCACAGGTCCATACTCATACACACATGAAGATACCTACCTTTGAAGAGTTGCCGATTCGAAAAGACCTGCCGGCCGAGTCATCGTGGGGCGTGTTCGGCGATAACGACGCGCTGGGATGCTTGAATTTCTTAACGCCCCAGGGAGTCGTCGACGCGGCGCGCCTGGTAAAGTCGGGAAAAGTGTTTCGGCTGGATGCCAAGATGGGGTTCCTCCAACCGCCGCTATTCGGGCGAGCAAAACCCGAGCATCGCGTGTCGCCGCTCGCGCCGATGGCCAACGACGATTTCATACATTTCAACACCCAGGAGAGCAGCCAGTGGGACGGCCTCGGCCACGTCGGCCACGTCCGGCTGGAGCGGTACTACAACAATACAACTACCGAAGAAGTCAGAGGCGGCAACGCCAAGCTTGGCATTCATCACTGGAAAGACAAGTTTGTCGGGCGCGGGCTGTTGATCGACGCATTCGCCTGGCGCAAGGCACAAGGCCGGCCGGTGAACCCGCTGGATCGCGATGTCTTCACTCTCGACGAATTGAAATCCGCAATCGCTCATCAAGGCAGCAAGCTGGAACCAGGAACGATTCTGCTCGTGCGCACCGGCTGGATGGAATCGTACGAAAAACTGACCGCCGCGGAAAAGCACGCGCTGTCGCCGATGGAAAAGATGCGCTCGGCGGGCATCGACGCCAGTCGCGAAATGATGGCGTGGCTGTGGAACAGTCAAGTAGCGGCGATCGGAGCCGATTGCCCTTCAGTGGAGGCGTTTCCTTCCGACTTTTCGGACGAAAAGATCCTGCATTATCGAGCGTTGCCGTTGCTGGGACTGCCGCTCGGTGAGCTATTCGTGCTGGCGCCGCTGGCCGAGGATTGCGCGCGCGATCGTCGCTACGAGTTCCTGCTGGTATCTGCGCCTCTGCATGTGGAAGGCGGAATCGCGTCTCCGCCAAACGCCGTCGCCATCAAATAAACAAGCTTGCCCACCTTGGCTTTCAACGGTCGGCCTTTTCGCCTTAGGTTTAAATGTAGCGCCGCGGCCTTCAGCGCGGCACGGCCGCTATGAGTTCCCGCTCTCTTCGGTGCCCTTGCATCTCCATTTCCGTAGGGGCGCTGCTCGCTGCGTCCACCTCACTGCTGCAAAAGCGA
>JASHRI010000352.1 GCA_030037435.1 Candidatus Acidiferrales bacterium
CTCGGAAACGTTGCGCCTGATCTGGCGCTCGCTGCGGGAAATTATGGGACGCGCTTGATCGCCGCGGCCGGGCTGGTGAATGTGTTGGGCGTAATCGATGCGTACGGAATCGCGAGCGGATTGAAAATCTGAAAAACGAATTGAAACGCAGGCCTCAATGCTAGCGATTGAGATCGGCCATTTTCAGGTGATGACGATATTTGCGGTGCTGCTATCGGTAGCGCTAGGCGCTTTGGGGCGGCGAACGTTTTCGGGAAGAATTAAATATGCGGCGTTGTCGTTTGCGATCCTGATGATCGTGAGCATCGGAATCGCGTGGCTGATGTATCCGCTATCGCGCTAAAACTCTAACCGCGGTACAAAATATTCCGCCCAAAGAGAAACCAAATTAACAAAAAAATCCCCGCCATTCCGGGAACGAAATGGCGGGGATTGAAGCGATTGAGCTCAGGCGAGATCTTCGGGCCGAAGCGGCATTTTGCGCACACGCTTGCCGGTGGCCGCGAAGACCGCGTTGAAAACTGCGGGCGCGATGGGCGGAACGGAAGGCTCGCCCATGCCGGTCGGCGTCTCGGTGCTGGGGACGATGTGAACCTCGACTTTGGGCATTTCGTTCATGCGCAGGACTTCGAAGGTGTCGAAGTTGCCTTGCACGACGCGGCCCTTGTCGATGGTGATTTCGCCCTTGAGGGTTTGCGAGAGGCCGTAGACGACGCCGCCGGTGACCTGTTGCTTGATGATTTCAGGGTTCACCGGTTGGCCGAGATCGACGGCGACAACCACGCGGTGGACTTTCACGTTGTTGTCCTTATCGAGAGAAATCTCAGCGACCTCAGCGACATAGGTGTTGAAAGCTTCGACGACCGCGATGCCCTTGTAGTGGCCCTTGGGCAGCGGCTTGCTCCACTCGGCTTTCTCGGCGACGAGATTCAGCACGCCGAGGTCCCGCTTGGCTTTGTCGTTGGTCAGATTGTCGCGGCGGAATTCGTAGGGATCCTTCTTGGCGGCGGCGGCGAGCTCGTCGATGAAGCATTCGGCGAAGAAGCCGTTCTGGGAGCAGCCTACTGAGCGCCAGAAACCCTGCGGAATCGGACCGGAGACCAGTTGATAGTCGACGAGCATGTTGGAAATGTCGTAAGGAACCGCTAGACCATCGACGCTGCTGCTATCCATGCCGTTCTTCACGGAGCCAGGGAAGAACCAGTTGCTGATTGAGTCGCAGGCGGCACGGGCGGTGTACGAGACGATTTTGCCATTCGCGTCGAGACCGGCTGAAAACCGCACCAGCGACGCGGGACGATAGTAGTCGTGCTGCATGTCGTCCTCGCGCGACCAAGTGACTTGGACCGGTGCGCCAACGGCCTTTGAGGTCTCGCAAGCGTCAATGACGTAATCGGACCAGCCACGCCGGCCAAAGCCGCCACCCAAAAACGTGGTGTGCACATTGACCTGCTCGGGCTTCACGCCGGCGATTTTCGCCGCAGTGGCCTGCGCGGGCGTTTGGAACTGCGTGGGAACCCAGAGATCGGCGCCGTCGGGACGAACGTCCGCGGTGCAGTTCATCGGCTCCATAGTGGCATGCGCTTCGTAAGGGGCCCGGTATTCGGCATCAATCTTTTGAGCCGCACTGTCGTAGTTCCCTGCTGCGTCGCCCCGCTTGGTAGCGACCACGCCCGGCTTTTCGAGCGCGTTTGCAAACGTCTGGAAGATGCTATCGGTACTGATGTTGGCGTTGGGGCCTTCGTCCCAGTTGACCTCGAGAGCGCGCCGACCCTGCATGGCGTTCCAGGTGTTGTCAGCGACGACGGCGATGCCCGTCGAAATCTGGACTACGTGCTTGACGCCCGGAACGGCCTTAGCCTTAGTGGCGTCGAAGCTGCCTACTTTTCCTCCAAAGACCGGGCAGCGCAGAACGACCGCGTGGAGCATGCCCGGACGCCGCGAGTCTATGCCGAACGTTGCCTTGCCGTTCACTTTTTCCGGCGTGTCAAGGCGCTTGATGGGCTTGCCAATCAGCTTGAACTGGCTGGCGTCCTTTAATTTCACATTGGCGGGAGGCTGTTGCTTAGACGCCGCTTCAGCAAGGCTGCCGTACGTGGCGCGGCGCTTGGAGCCAGGGTGAACGACTACGCCATCTTCGGCGTGGCATTCCGAAGGATCAACACTCCATTTCTGAGCGGCGGCGGCGATAAGCATCTCGCGGGCGCTGGCGCCGGCATTGCGGACAGTCGTCCAACTGGAGCGAATGCTGGTGCTGCCACCGGTGCCCTGCATGTGAAAAAAGGGATCGAAGTAAACCAGAGCGGCGGGAGCAAACTCAAAGTTAACCTTTTGCCAGTCGCACTCGAGCTCTTCGGCGGCGAGCATAGGCAACGATGTGGCGACACCCTGTCCCATCTCCGATTTGTTAACGAGGATGGTGATGCGATCGTCGGGGCTAATGTGAATGAAAGCGTTGACGGCAGCCGTAGCGCCTTCCGATGCGAATAACTCGCGGCGGCCGGGCAGATAGAAACCGACGATCAGGCCAGTGGCGCCGGCCAAGCTGGTCTTGAGGAAACGGCGGCGATCAAATCCTGAAGTGACTACGCTCATTCCGCACCTCCTACGGCCACATTCTCTGCGGCCGGTTCGAGCTCGGCGCTCCTAGGAGCAGCAGCCTTGCCGTGCAACTCGATGGCACGGTGAATCGCCTCGCGAATTTGCTGATAGGTACCACAGCGGCAGATGTTGCCGGCCATGGCTGCGTCAATTTCTTCGTCTGTCGGGTGCGGATTCTTGGCCAGCATCGCAGAGGCCGACATAATCTGGCCCGACTGGCAGTAGCCGCATTGTGGGACGTCGACTTCCCTCCAAGCCCGTTGGACTGGATGGTCGCTATTCGCGGAAAGGCCCTCGATGGTTGTGACTTCCTTGCCCGACACGCTCGAAATGGGCGTGATACAGGAGCGGATCGCCATGCCGTTGATGTGGACGGTACAGGCGCCGCATAGCGCCATCCCGCAGCCAAACTTCGTGCCGGTCATGTTGAGCGTGTCGCGGATGACCCACAGCAGCGGCATGTTGGGATCAACGTCCACTGTGTGGGCCTTGCCATTTACCGTAAAGCTAGTCGCCATGAAAGCCCTCCCTGACGATTCCAAATACGTCCCAAGACACAATAATAGCGCTTGGACTCGCCGTCGCGCTCAAAATATGTCAAGCATGCCAGAGTGTCAAGGCCACCTAACCGCAGTGAATCGTATAATTTAGCTAGATCTAAGTGAAGAAAAGCGCACTGGCGGTCGCCCAAGCTCGGCTGAGCCGGGGCGGGCCTTGCATTTCAGGATGCGCAGGGTCAAATTCGTCATGTGACCTACTCACGAGACGACGCAACCCCGCAACACAACATCGGCATGACCCAGATATGATCCGGCGCGGAAGCCAAAACAGCGTGACGGGAAGCGTCCCGCCAGGCTGGTGACGAATGGCTGCGCCCGACCAATCGATGAGCGCGCGCATTGCCGCGGGAAATCCCGTGGTGGCGCGATGGCTGGTGGCGATTGCCGTGATGGCAAGCGCGACGATGGAATTGGTCGACACTTCGGCGGTCAACGTCAGCCTGCCTTATATTGCGGGAAATCTTTCGGCAACGATCGACGAAGCAACGTGGGTGCTGACGTCGTACCTGGTCTCCAATGCGATCGTGCTGCCGCTCGGGGGATGGCTGGCCAACTATTTCGGCCGCAAACGCCTGCTGATGATCGCGGTGAGTGGATTCACGATTTCGAGCATCCTCTGCGGCTTGGCGCCAAGCTTGTCGTTGCTGGTCTTCTTTCGCGTGCTGCAAGGCGCCACGGGCGGTGTGTTGCAGCCGGTTACGCGCGCGATTCTGCTGGAAACGTTTCCGCGAGAAGAACGTGGCCAGGCGATGGCGTTTTGGGGTGTCGGCATTGTGGTTGCCCCCATCATCGCGCCCGTATTGGGCGGATGGCTGACGACCCAATATTCCTGGCGGTGGATTTTCTTCCTCAATCTTCCAGTAAGCATCCTGGCGCTGATTTTGGTCGAGATGCTGATTTTCGATCCTCCGTACATCTATAGGCGGTCGAGCAAGGTGGATTACTGGGGCATGGGCATGCTCGCGATCGGAATTGCCGCGTTTCAAGTGATGCTGGACAAGGGGCAAGAAGCGGATTGGTTTGGCTCACATTTGATCGTGCTGCTGGCGGTGATCGCGGCGGTGGGGCTGATCGCTTTCGTCATCTGGGAATTGAACACGAACGATCCGATCGTGCACTTTTACCTTTTTCGAGATCGTACCTTTTCATCGGGCACATGCCTCTCGGTGATCCTTGGAGTCGTGCTGTTCGGGAGCGTGGTATTGGTGCCCCTGCTGATGCAGACGCTGCTTGGTTTTCCGGCGGTGACAGCGGGACTTTGGAGCTGCCCTCGCGGCGTTTTGACGCTTTTCCTGATGCCGGTTGCGGGAATTCTGATCGGGCGTCGCTGGGACATGCGAGCGCTGCTCTGCTTCGGACTGCTACTATCGGCTTTCGGGGTGTATCTGTTTTCGCACCTCAACCTGAACGCGGGGCCGTGGAATTTTCTGTGGCCTCAGATCGTGATGGGCGCGGGCCTGCCGTTTGCCTTCGTTCCGCTGGCGACAATCACGGTGGATCGAATTGCGAGCGAAGAGATGGGGTACGCAACAAGCTTGCTCGGCTTGGCCCGAAACCTTGGATCGAGTTTTGGGATCTCGGTGATAACTGCGCTGGTGGCACGGCGCACACAGCTTCACCAAGTTCGGCTAGTTGCGGACATGGCGAAGCAGCCTTCTGTGATGGCGAGCGCCAGCAGAGCGCTTCGCTACTACTTGTTTCACCACGGAGAGGGATTGGCGTCCACGGGACACCACGCACTGGTGCAAATTTACGCGCTGGTGCTGCGAGAAGCGTCGCTGATGGGCTATCTGGACGGGTTTCGGGTGCTGGCGCTGCTGTTCGTGATCGCCGCTCCGCTGCCGTGGATCATGCAGAAGCCCAAATTCAAATCCCACCCGGATTGAAACGCCACGGATTTCACGAGTCGCGTGAGCGAACCTATCTGGAGACGGGAAATTTCCGATCGAGTGCGATGTTCAACATCAGCACGTTGACCCGCGGCTCGCCGAGAAATCCCCAATCAGCGCGTTGGGTGAACTGCGAGACTAATTGTTTGACTTGATCGACAGAAGCGCCACGCGCCTTGGCGACGTGTGCCGCTTGAATCTCGGCATTGGCGGGACTGATCTGCGGGTCCAAGCCTGAAGCGGAGCCCGTGACCGCGTCAGACGGAATCTCCTCTTTTGGCGTGAAGATCAAGGGAGCCTTGTCGTCATTGAAGGCCTTGATCAACTTTACGTCGTCGAGTTGACCGTGCGAATCCATAAAGTGATCCAAGGGTACGGACGAAGTGTAGGGAATGCCGTTGTCGATGCAGTAGTGAACAATGCGATCGTCGATGCCGTCGAAATCGACGATCTCGTTACCCTTGTCGTCCATTTTTGTCGTTCCGTGCAGGAGCTTGGCGCTGGTGGGACCCAAGTTTGTTCCACCGCTGTTTGTCGCGTCGTAGCCGCTGCCTGCAGCAGAGGGTCGTGGGTGGAAATATTCGGGCCTTGTGAACGATTGGCCGATCAGGCTCGAACCAACGATTTTTCCGTCCACGGATACTAAGCTGCCCTTCGCTTGTCTTGGAAAGATTAGCTCGGAGAGCCCCGTCATCACGGCCGGGTACAGCAGACCGGTGAGAATAGTGAGAGCCAGCGTCAGGCGAAATCCCGGTCCAAGTTCTTTGATCATGATTCGCTCCCTTTATGCGAGATGCAGCGCAACCAGGATCTTGTCGATTAGCCAAATGCCTGGGAACGGCACAATGATTCCCCCAAGACCATAAATCAACAGATTGCGCGTGAGCATCTGACCGGCACTGACAGGCTTGTACTGCACGCCGCGCAGAGCCAGCGGAACCAGGGCAATAATGATGAGCGCGTTGAAAATGACCGCAGCAAGCACGGCACTTTGCGGCGAATGCAGCCCCATGATGTTGAGCTTGTTCAACTCCGGATAGATCGGCGCAAACATTGCGGGAATGATCGCGAAATACTTGGCGACGTCGTTGGCAATCGAAAAAGTTGTCAACGATCCGCGAGTGATCAGCAATTGCTTGCCGATGGCCACGACTTCGATCAGCTTGGTGGGATTGCTGTCGAGGTCGACCATGTTGCCGGCTTCTTTCGCGGCCATAGTGCCGGTGTTCATGGCCACGCCAACATCGGCCTGCGCCAGGGCCGGGGCATCGTTTGTGCCATCGCCCGTCATCGCAACGAGGCGGCCCTCAGCTTGTTCCTTTTTGATGTATTCCAGCTTGTCTTTCGGGGTCGCCTGCGCTAGAAAGTCGTCGACGCCTGCTTCCTGAGCGATCGCCGCGGCCGTGAGCGGGTTATCGCCGGTGATCATCACCGAGCGGATTCCCATGGCACGCAGCGAGGCCAGACGCTCTTTCATGCCGCCCTTGACGATATCTTTCAGATGAACAATGCCTAGAACCCTTCGATTATCGGCAACGGCAAGCGGAGTGCCGCCGTTTCGCGAGATGCGATCAGAAATTTCTGAGAGCGACGGGGGGACGGCGCCGCCTGCCGCCTTTACAAATTGCGTGATCGCATCCGTCGCTCCCTTTCGCAGTCGACGGCCATCAATATCGACGCCGCTCATGCGCGTATAGGCCGAGAACGGAATGAAATGAGCCTCGTGCTCGGCAACTTCACGCCCGCGGAAGTTGTATTTCTCTTTGGCGAGCACGACGATCGAACGCCCTTCCGGGGTTTCGTCGGCAAGACTCGAGAGCTGAGCGGCATCAGCTAAATCGCGTTCGTTTACCCCGTCGACGGTGATGAATTCAACGGCTTGGCGATTTCCCAGAGTGATGGTTCCCGTTTTGTCCAAAAGGAGCGTGTTCACATCACCTGACGCCTCGACGGCCTTGCCGCTCATGGCCAGCACGTTGTGTTGCATCACGCGGTCCATTCCGGCAATGCCGATGGCGGAGAGCAGGCCGCCAATAGTGGTGGGAATGAGACAGACGAGCAGCGAGACAAGAACTGCCACCGTCGGGGCGCTGCCCTTGCCGACCGCTTGGATCGCGTATTTTGCGTAGGGCGGGAGCGTCGCGACGGCCATCAAGAAGATCAGAGTGAGCCCGGCGATCAGAATGTTCAGGGCGATCTCGTTGGGCGTTTTCTGACGGACCGCGCCCTCGACTAGCGCGATCATGCGGTCGAGAAATGTCTCACCGGGGTTGGAAGTGATTCGAACTTTAATGTGATCGGAAAGAACCTTGGTGCCGCCTGTCACAGCGCTGCGATCGCCACCAGACTCGCGAATGACTGGCGCACTCTCGCCCGTGATGACGGATTCGTCGACGCTAGCGACACCCTCGACGACTTCCCCATCCCCGGGAATCAGATCGCCGACTTCGCACTGGCAGACATCGCCTGAACGCAACCGCGAGGCGGGCACCATCTCGAAGCAACCGTCCGGTCGAATCTTCCGTGCAACCGTATCCGTCTTCGTCTTGCGCAGGGCATCTGCTTGAGCCTTGCCGCGGGCCTCGGCCATCGCTTCAGCGAAATTGGCAAACACGACCGTGAACCAAAGCCAAAAGGCGATTTGGA
Source organism: Candidatus Acidiferrales bacterium (assembly GCA_030037435.1). Taxonomy (GTDB): domain Bacteria; phylum Acidobacteriota; class Terriglobia; order Acidiferrales; family UBA7541; genus Palsa-295. Next base: position 7,697 of record JASHRI010000352.1, read on the forward strand.
CGCCGAAGAACACGCCGCCGGCATGGGCGATCGCGTCCTTAATGACGAATACGGTGGTGAGAGCCGCGCCCACCTCGACGACAAACATGACCGGGTTCTTGGCAACCAACCGAGGGTTGAGCTTTACGAAGGATTCCTTGATCGCGCGCCGCAGGATTTCAGGATCGAACAAAGGGCGAGCCCGCACGCCTTTGGAGATCAGCGAGGCGCTTTCTTGCCGGGTATCGGGCCTGCGATCCGCAGGCGGAGTTGGGGTCGTGACGCTCGACATTTCTAGCTCCTCATCCTTTTGCTTTTCATCCACGCCATGATCAGAACAGCTTCCCGCCCAACATTTGAAAGTGTTCGACAATCGGGCCGAGCGAAAGCGCGGGGAAGTAAGTGAGCGCGCCCACAATAACGACGGTGCCGATCAACAAGACCACGAAGAGGGTTCCAGTTGTTGGCAGCGTGCCAGCGGTCGTCGGAATCAGTTTCTTGCCAGCCAAGCTTCCAGCGATCGCCAGCGCAGGAATAATGAACAGGAATCTTCCAACCAGCATATCGAGGGCGAGGGTCAGGTTGTACCAAGGCGTGTTCGCGTTGATCCCGGCAAATGCACTGCCGTTGTTGCCAGCGCCGCTCGAGTATGCGTAGAGAATTTCGGAGAAACCGTGCGCGCCATTATTGTTTAGATTTGCTGTGGCGGGACCGGGCGCATTCCAATAGCCATTTTTCGCGAACGGAGCGACCGAACTGAGAGCGGTGAAGCCGAGTATGACGAACGAAGTGGCAAGCACGGCGATGATCGCCATTTTGACTTCCTTCTGCTCGATCTTCTTGCCGACATACTCGGGCGTCCGGCCAACCATCAGTCCGCCGATAAAAACAGCGACGATGACGTAAATCAGCATGCTGTACAGGCCGGCGCCAACGCCTCCAAAGATCACCTCGTCCGTTTGAATGTTAAAGAGCGGAACGAGCCCGCCAATCGGAGTGAAGCTATCGTGCATGGCGACAACAGCGCCGCAACTGGCGTCGGTGGTGACGGTGGCAAAGAGCGCGGTCATCGCGTTTCCGAAGCGAACTTCCTTGCCTTCCATGTTGCCGCCCGGCTGGCTTCCGGTATACGCATGTTCAACACCCATGCTGGTAAGCATCGGATTGCCGCGCTGTTCCGCCCCATAACAGATGAAGGCGCCGACGAGAAACATGACAGACATGGCCGCGAAGATCGCCCAGCCCTGACGCGTATCGCGCACGGCTTTGCCGAACATGTAGGTGAGCCCGGCACCCAAAGCAAAGATCAAGAGCAGTTGGAACATATTCGACAGCGGCGTCGGGTTCTCATAGGGATGCGCGGAGTTGGCATTGAAGAATCCGCCGCCATTCGTTCCGAGCATCTTTATCGCGAGCTGAGAGGCAAGAGGGCCCTGTTCGATGACCTGGGTGGAACCCTCCAAAGTCGTCGCCGTGACAGGCCCCTTGAAGTTTTGAATGCAACCTTGCCAAACAAAAAACAGGGTCGCCAAAATGCAGATCGGCAGAAGGATGTAGACCGTGCAGCGCGTGACGTCGACCCAGAAATTTCCGATCGTCTTCGCGGTGTGCCGCGCAAATCCTCGAATCAAGGCAACCGCTACGGCGATACCGACTGCGGCGGACACGAAATTCTGTACTGCCAGCGCAGCCATCTGCGTCAGATAGCTCACCGTGGTGTCTGGAGAGTAGGACTGCCAGTTCGTATTGGTCACGAAGCTGACGGCGGTGTTGAACGCGAGATCCGGCGTCATTGCGGTAGCATTTGGGGGCGCGTGCGGCGTCGAGAAGTGCATCGGATTGAGCGGCAGATGCCCCTGCAATCGCTGCAGGACATACACGAACAGAACGCTGAAGATGCTGAGAGAAATCAGCGATGCGGAGTAACGAACCCAGCTCTGCTCCTCGCCTTCTCGCACTCCACCGGCCCAATAGATCAGCTTCTCCAAGGGCCGAAGAACAGGGTGCAGGAACGTCCTCTCGCCTTCAAACACGCGGAACAGGAACGTGCCGACGGGCTTAGTGATCGCGAGGATGATCAGGAAATAGACAACTATCTGACTGATGCCTAGTGAAGTCATTTCTCCACCTCAAAATCGCTCTGGCCGAAGTAATGCGTACATCAGGTAAACAAACAAGCCAGCCGCCACGATTCCCGCTATGGCGTATTCCATCGAGTCCTCCTACAAACGCTCGGACGCCTTTGTAAATCCCCAGAGCAAAATAAAAAAGGCGACCACTACGCCGACGTAAAAGATGTCCCATCGCATGGGTCTATCTTGCTCCTAACGTGAACGAATCCGGCCTAGTCGAATGTACAGACATGGATACCTCGCTGCCGTTCGACACCGTAAGAATGTCCCGTTTCGTCCATGGGATGAACACAACTCGGTGACCTTCGTGCTGAAGGCGCTTGGCGAGTCGGCTTTCAGGCGTACGCCACAAGCGCTTCCTTCCGGCGATAACAACCACAGAATTCGGCTGCAAAAGCTCCAGGAACGCACCGATCCTGTCTCGAGACAGATACAGGTGAGCGCTTACATCAACGTTGTGCGAATCTAAGTGCGAAACCAATTCAGACAGAATTTTCTGTGTGAATGGGATCGAAATCTGTGGCTGATCGAGCGGCAATTGCAAGGGTACAACAATCACGGCTCTTAGCCGAATACAGGCATCCAATTCTGCTGCCAACGCCGCCGCCGTCCGAAGGGCTAGCGTCGTAGCCTGCGGATCGGTGAAGATAACATTCACTTCGAGCCGCCCCAAACCGATTTGTTCAGCCTGACCGCTAGCCTGGGCCGGCTCGCAGCTGCTGTGTAAGACCTCGCGTCGGTTTGTCACCTTCGGCACAGCGGCAATACTGCCCGAGTCGACATAAACAATATGTAAGGGCGATCTAAGGACTACATAAACGTAAATTGGCAAGATCAAGGTGCTGCGGGTTGCGAAAACGTGGTTACCGCGGAGGTTCGTTACATCGTGTTATCATCGGAGCGTGCGAGAGCGCGGCCCGTGTGAATGGCAGCAAAAGCCGCGCAAGCGCGAAAAGCCGCATAAACACACGCAAAGCCGAGGTAGCTCAGTTGGTAGAGCAGCCGATTCGTAATCGGCAGGTCCCCGGTTCAAGTCCGGGCCTCGGCTCCATCCCCTTTTAATTCGATACTTTTCTTAGAGGTTATGAATCCCGAATGAGGCGTTTATGCCTCGTTTAGCGCTTATCGGCTACTTTTGCGGCCGTGAGAACCGCAACCGAGAAGGGGCGCAGCGACACCTGCCTATCAGAAGGGAGCCTTCTTCATTCGTGCTGACGGTTTTGTCGTGCGCGCCCGGAGCATAGCGCCGGGTGATGCGTTCGGAAAACTCAGTGTAAACGATACGGAGGCTGGCGGGGTTGCAGAGGCCGGGCTGCCACTTTGACAGCAAGAGCTGGTGTTGATTTACGAGCGGAATAGCAGTGGGACTTCAGCGCGGGCGGTAAAGCGCTGGAGTGTTTCCACATATGCTCACTTCAACCTAAGGACAGGAGACCAGAAGAATGTGGATTCTTCCGATTTCAATCTTAGTGCTGACGACCTTGCTGGCAATTCCGTTGAGCCGCTACATGGCGCGCATTATGGATGGCAAGTATCGAGCCCCCGCATTCCTGCGTTGGTTCGAAGATGGACTCAATAGCGGACCGCAAACCTGGAAGCAATACACAGTCTCGCTGCTTATTTTCAACACGGTCCTATTCGTGTTCGGCTTCGCCGTGTTGTCTCTCCAGCCCTGGATGCCTCTGAATCCCCTGCACCGAGGAATGCTCGCGCCGACGACGATTTTTCACACCGTCGTCTCGTTCATCACCAACACCGACTTGCAGCACTACTCGGGCGATCAGCACTTCTCCAACTTCAGTCAACTTTTCTTCTGCTTCCCGATGTTTTTTCTCTCCGCCTCGATTGGCTACTGCGGCCTGACGATGATCATCCGCGCGCTGCGGAGTGATTCGCAAGTCGGAAATTTCTTTGTCGATATGTGGCGTGTCGTAGTGTACCAATTCCTGCCTATCTCGTTTCTATTGGCAATCCTGTTCGTGCAGCAAGGTAGCCCAATGACTTTCAGGAGCTACTACGCAGCGAACACCCTTGAGCCCGCCGCCATGGGAACTCAGGCGGACGGCCAAGCCAAGACGCAGACCATCATCGTCGGACCGCTCGCTGCATTTGTGCCGATGAAACAGCTAGGCACAAACGGTGGCGGATTCTACGGCATGAACTCGGCGCACCCCTTCGAAAATCCGACTGCGGTGACGAATTTCGCTTCGTGCGTGGCGATGATGCTGTTTCCGTTTGCTCTCGTGCTTCTATTCGGTCGCATGTTGAATCGCCTTAAACACGCCTGGGTGATTTTCGGCGTCATGATGGTGTTCATGATCGGCACGGTCGTATGGGCCATACGCTTTGACACGCTGGAGCCGAACCCCGGTTTGACAGGTCATCCCGTCGAACGTACGTACTCAGTCCCCGATGCTCGCGGAGGCAAACTCCCGGTCGTCCTTCCGACCGTTGCGGGACTGCCTGTTGACCAGCATTTGGGTAATCTCGAAGGCAAGGAGATGCGCTTCGGAACTTCTGCCGGCGCTACATTCGCGGCATTAACGGTCGACGTAACGGACGGCGCCGTAAACTGCGAACACGACAGTTTGAATCCCATGGCGTCCATCTCGCCGATGGTAGGCATGTGGCTCAACTGTTTCTTCGGAGGCAAGGGCGTCGGCATGATCAACATGCTGCTCTTTGTGATCATTGGAATCTTTGTCGCCGGACAAATGGTTGGGCGCACGCCTGAATACCTGGGCAAGAAAATTGGCGGACGCGAGATGAAACTCGCGATGATCGCCCTGCTTGTGCATCCGATCATGATTCTGATGCCGACAGGACTTTTTTCCGCAACGAGCTGGGGCGTCAAGGCCGAGAGCAACCCTGGTGCGCACGGATTCTCCCAGATTCTTTACCAATTCTCGTCGGCGTCAGCGAACAACGGGTCTGCTTTCGACGGCCTCGGCGTCACCTTCGGGTTCAACGACAATCCAGCCCCAGCGCCGACAGCGCGCCAATTCGACATAGCGACCGGACTGGTGATCATCGTCAGTCGATTTCTGCCGATCATTGCGCCAATGGCAATGGCCGCTTTTCTGGGAATGAAAAAGTCGAGTCCATTCGGATTGGGAACTTTGCGAGATGACACGATGACATTCGCATGTTTACTGGTGGGAACGATCGCGATCATCGGCGCTTTGCTGTTTCTTCCCGTTGCCGCTCTAGGCCCGCTGGCCGAGCACTGGGGCCCATTTCCATTTGGAGGCTGAACGCTGTAACCGAATCGAGCTCGGATCTTTGACGTATGAACCCCAAGCGAACGATTCGCACGCGCAGGCGCGCCCACTCGGAACGGTCGTGACGGCTATCGACGATCTTATCCTACCTCCTCTTTTTTTTCCTCGACACCGTTCCGATCGCTGAGTCAGCGAATGTAGTTAAAGTCGGCCGCAATCGGATCGAAGCGCCGAATCACCCCGCGATGCGGTATCCACGCAAGGTCAGTCAGCGCCACGCAGCGCATCGACGAACCACGGCAGCGTCTCAAGATCGTTGACGCGCGCCGGAGGACGGTGCTAGCTTCCCGTCTGCAACGCAAAGCATGTAACTGCAAGTTCGAATACGGGGTGGGTGTGAACACAATCAAGCGCTTCCCGCTAATCGCCATAGCGTTGATGATGTGGTTCGTGGCTGCGAATGTGGCGGTTCCTCGAGCGGCCGGCCAAGAACAAGAAGCTGCGCCCACGCCGGGGCATGCCGTTGATGCCGATCAAGGCAAGACTCTCTTTCAAGCGAACTGTTCTAACTGTCATGGAGTAGATGCCAGCGGAGGAGAAGGGCCGAATCTTCGGGGCGTGCCGCAGAGTTTAGGCGACACAGCAGTGCAAGGCATTATCCGGAGAGGACTTCCTGGCACGGCAATGCCGGGATCTTCCACCTTGTCCGCGAACCAGGTAGCAGACATCGTCGGTTATCTTCGAACACTGGACGCCTCGAAAGGCGCTGAGGCAGTAACGGGCGATGCGACGAAGGGCAAAGCTCTGTACGACTCGAATGGGTGCTCAACATGCCATATGATTGCCGGCCAAGGCGGCAGCATCGGTCCCGAATTGACGCGAATCGGCGCGGAGCGGGGGCCGAGTGATCTGAAAGAACGATTGCTGGATCCCGGCGCGAACCTGCCTATCGTTAGCGAAGGCGGCGCTTTTGGCGCCCGATGGACGCGAGATTTGATGTACCGCGCAGTGGAAAAAGACGGGCACGTGGTGGAAGGTATGCGCGTGGGCGAGGATTCGTTCACGATCGTGCTGAAGGACGCTGGCGGACACTTTCACGGACTGCGCAAACCTGACCTGCGCTCTTTGGAAAAAGAGCCTGGGAAGAGCTTCATGCCAAGCTTCAAGGACACATTGTCCGCTGGGCAGATGGATGACTTGGTGGCCTATCTTATGACGCTGAAGGGCGCGCAATGAAAACA
>JASHRI010000032.1 GCA_030037435.1 Candidatus Acidiferrales bacterium
GGGATGGCCGTCCACTATGGAAGGCGCGGTTCGCAGTGGATATCTGGCGGCAGAGTCTGCGCTCGCGGGACTTGGCCGGCCGATGAAATTTCTCAGACCGGATCTACCTTTCGAAGGATTTTGCAAATTGTGGGCCAGGCGAAAAGCGGAATCCATCGCTTGACCGAACCGCGCGCGAAACCGTCGGGGTGCGCGCGGCGGCGCCAGAGATCAATTCAGCAGGGAATTCGGCCTGCGGCGGTGCCAATACAGCAAAAGGCCTGCTAGCTTGACCCTTTACGCGGTGGATTTCGAGGTAAGATGGGGTAATCCCCCAGGAGGTGTGCATGGAGCGGAAGTATAGGCAGAGGGGCTATCGCGACCGCGAAGCGGAAGACAAGAAGCGGGAGCGAGTCGCGCACGCGGATCGGCCGGCGGAAAAACGTTCGAAGCCGGACATGCTGGGTCCGCGGACGCCCCGGATGGTTGGAACAGTGATGCGGGCGCGTTGTTCGAATTGCGGCGCCGTGCTGGCCCCGGGTTTCGATCCGAATGGCCAGTGCCCGCGCTGCCACGCCGAGATGCACTGCTGCAAGCAGTGCGTGCATTTCGATACTGGCAAACAGTTCGAATGCACGCAGCCGATTCCGGAGCGCATTGCGAAGAAAGACGCGAAGAACAACTGCACGTTTTTTGAGTTTCGCATGACGGTCGAAAAGGACACGTCGCCAGTCGCTTACGCCGCGGCCGCGCCGGTTGCCACGACCGCCGCCAGACCCAACGACGCGCGACAGGCCTTCGAAGACCTCTTCAAGAAATAGCCTCTTCCAAAAAATTGACGCAGTTTTGATCGCCCGCGGGAGCTATGCGACGAGTGTCACAGTCGAATTTGGGCAGTTGTTACTTGTGTGTACGCGGACTGCCACGACGCTTGAACGGTGCGCTCGAGATGAAGATCGCGCTATCTATGGATCATTCTTGAGCAAGAGCTTGCCGGTGGTTTGGCGCGATTCGAGCAGGCGATGGGCCTCGGCGGCTTGGTCGAGAGGTAGCACGCGGTCGATGCGGAGCTTGAGGAAACCCTCCCGCAAGCCACGAAAGACTTCCGTGGAGCGGCGGAGAAGCTCGTCGCGAGTGGTGATGAAATTGAAGAGCGCCCCGCCGGAAATTGTGAGCGACTTGGCCATGAGCGAATTGGGAACGACGGGGTCGGCGGGTCCGCTGGCCATGCCGAAGATTGTGGCCCAGCCGCGATGGCGGAGGGCCTCGAAGTTCTTGGTGAAGGTGGTTTTGCCGACGCCGTCGATGACGTAGTCGACGCCGCGGCCATCGGTGATTTTTCTCACCTCTTCGACGAAATCCTGCCGTGTGTAGTTGATCACGTGGTCGGCTCCAGCTTCGCGGGCGATGCGGGCTTTTTCCTCGGTGGAAACAGTGCCGATGGTGACGGCGCGAAGATGCGTGAGCCACTGGACGAGAAGGAGACCCATGCCGCCCGCGGCGGCGTGGACTAGGACGACGCTGCCGCGCGTGATCGGATAGAAGTCGTGCAAGAGATAGTGCGCGGTGAGGCCCTGGAGGATAATGGCGCCGCCTTGGTCAAAGCTGAACTCGTCGTGCAGGGGAGCGAGCTGCGAAGCCTTTACGATATGGTATTCGGCGTAAGAGCCCACGGACCCAGTGGCGTACGCGACGCGGTCGCCGGCTTTCACTTCGGTCACGCCGGGCCCTACGGATTCGACGACGCCAGCCCCCTCAATGCCAGGCGTGAACGGGAAGGGAATCGGGATGCGCGCGGCACCACTGCGCATGTAGATGTCGGCATAGTTGACGCCGGCGGTGTGAAGGCGAACGAGCGCTTCGCCAGCAGCCGGAGCGGGTTGGGGAATATCTTGAAGTTGGAGGACACCTGGATCGCCCGCCTGCGTGACGCGCATTGCCTTCATGTAATAGCCTCCGTAGATAAGGCGGGTGATTATAGCCGGGAAAAAGCAGCGACGGAATCGGGACGAGAACCGTAGTAGGCTGTTGCGGCCGGTACGCGCAGGGGGTAAAGGCCGGAGGAACTTCAACAGGAGAAAACTATGAAAGTGGGAGCGAGAAACCGGATTGTGGCGAAAGTGACAGACGTCAAGAAGGGCGGCGTGATGTGTTTGGTGAAAGTGAGTGTGCCGGCGGGATCGCGAATGGCGTCGGTGATGACACTGGAATCGCTAAACGAGCTAGGGATCAAGAAAGGTGACCAGGTGGAGGTGGTGGTGAAGGCCGTGAACGTGCTGCTGATGAAGTGAGAGCGGTGCGCGAAAGGTCGGGAACGATATCCACGTCGCAGGCGTTGTGCGGAGACGGGCTGCCGTATTTTGTTAATCGGGAACCCCTGCGTCGCCGGGCTTTAAGGCCCCGAGCGCATCAGACGGACTATCCTCGGCCTTGAGCGCCTCGAGCGGAAACCCGTGCTCACGCCAGCCCGCGAGGCCTCCTGCCAAAGGCCTGATGCGGGTGATTCCGACATGACGGAGCTTCATCGCCATCTGGGCGGAGGTAGCTTCGTTGGGGCAATTGCAGAAAAGCACAATTTCGCGGTCGCGCGGAATTACTTCGGTGGCTTCTTCCAATTCCTCGGCGTCCATGTGAACTGCTCCGGGAATGGTTTCCGGTTCGGATTCAAATTCCATCGAGTGCCGCAGGTCAACCACGACTACATTTTCGCCGCGGTCCATTCGCTGATGCAATTCGTCTGCAGTGATTCGGGCGATGCGCAGACTGCGCAGGAAACGACGCCGATTAAAATATTTCCAACTCACATAGAGCAGTAGACCAACTAGCACCAGTGCGAACAGGCCTCGGCCGAGAAAAACCAGGCTGGATGCCACACGCTCGAGCTGGCCGCTAAAAATGTAGCCGAGGCCAACGTAGATACTCGCCCACAGCACCGCCCCCAATCCATCGAAGAGGGCGAACCGCGGCCAAGGCATTCGGCTGGCGCCCGCGAGCGGAGGCGCCACGGCGTTGAGCCCGGGGATAAGTTTTGCCACTACGAGGGCCCATACACCCCTGCGCTCGAAATGGCTCTGCGTTCGATGCACACATGAATCGGGCTCAAGCGAGATGCGGCAAAGCCACTGCAGAAGCTTCATACCGCGGTGCCGGCCAAGCTGGTACCAAAAGGCATCCGAAAGCCCCGCGGCCACAATCGGCAGGACCCAAACCATTGCGAGATTCATACGACTTGTTCCTGCAAGAGCACCGGCGGCCAACAGCAGCGGAGAAGCTGGGACCGGCAAGCCGAGTTGTTCTATGAGCACCCAGCCGAAGAGCAGCAGGTACCCATATCGAAGCAGAAACTCAACTGTGGCGCTCATCTATCGCCTGGCTCTTTAGAGTCAGAAATCCCCTGGATGTGTTTCCGCGAACCCTCGTGATTGGATGAGGGCGCATAGTTTACGTCGCGGACGGCTTTCGGTCGGTACCGCCTCATCGCTTACGATACTCCGGCCCGGCCCGCCAAGTCACTTCCACGCGATACGTAAGCTTCCTTGACCCAAGTCGGAGACATTGCGGTCGTTGAACCCAAACAGCGGGAGGCATACTCTAATAGGCACCACTGCGAGGAACTCTGGAGGGCCAATGGCATCGTCTCCAATGCCCAGCGCGCTTGATGTTAATACGCAAACGTTTCCGGTCCTGAGCCCAGCTCATATTGACCGCATACGCGTGCACGGTAAGGTGAGGCGCGTTACGGCCGGGGAGATCCTGTTTGAACCGGGCGATATGGATGTCCCCTTTTTCACGTTGCTTTCCGGGCGCATGGAAGTAGTACAGCCCACGATCGCAGGTGAGCGTCTGATAGCGACGCATGATCCGGGCGAGTTCACGGGCGAGATGACCATGATTTCCGGCAAGCGTTCCCTGGCTCGGGGGCGCGTCACTGAATCCGGTGAATTCGTGGAGCTCAGTGGGGATGGCCTGCGGTCGCTGATCGCTCGAGACGCGGAACTGAGCGAAATTTTCATGCGTGCGTTCATTCTGCGTCGCGTGCAGCTCATCAGCCGGGGCCAGGGCAATATTGTTCTCATGGGTTCGCGCCATTCCGCACAGACCCTGCGGCTGCGCGAATTCCTGATTCGCAACGCTCATCCATTCACCTACGTGGATCTCGAAACCGACAAGACGTCGCAGGAGATCTTGGACCGTTTTGCGGTTGGAGTGGAGGAGATTCCGGTGATCATTTGCGGCAGCGGGACGGTGTTTCGTAATCCCACGGTTCAGAAACTGGCAGCTGGCCTTGGTTTTAATACCGGCATCGACGAAACGCACGTCCACGACTTGATTATCGTAGGTGCTGGACCGTCCGGACTGGCCGCGGCCGTCTATGCAGGATCCGAGGGCCTCGACGTGCTGGTGATCGAAACGGAGGCTCCCGGCGGGCAGGCGGGCTCCAGCTCTAAGATTGAGAATTACCTCGGCTTCCCGACGGGAGTTTCAGGGCAGGAGCTGGCGAATCGTGCCCTCGTCCAGGCGGAAAAATTCGGCGCAAAGATGATCATTGCGCGCGACGTGGTAGCGCTCGACTGCGCAAAGCGCCCGTACAAAGTGGTTTTGGATAATGGCGCCAAGCTTGCGGCGCGCTCTGTGGTGATTGCCACCGGAGCGCAATACAAAAAACCCGGCATTCCGAATCTCGGGAAATTCGAAGGGCAAGGAGTCTACTACGGCGCGACCTACATGGAAGCGCAGCTCTGCGAGGGAGAAGAAGCGATCGTAGTCGGGGGAGGGAATTCAGCCGGCCAAGCCGCGGTCTACCTCTCGCAAACCGCGAGCAAGGTGTACATGCTGGTGCGGTCGGGTCAATTGTCAGACACGATGTCGCGGTATCTGATCCAGCGCATCGAACAAAACCCGGCAATTGAATTGCACTACAAGACGGAGATCGTCGGCCTGGAGGGCGACACCCATCTCGAACGCGTCACTTGCCGGGACAATGCGAGCGGTGAGTCTTCAGCTCACAACGTTCGTCACGTATTCATCATGGCGGGAGCGTCGCCTCGCACAGACTGGCTGAGCGGGTGTCTCGCCCTCGATGAGAAAGGATTCATTCTCACGGGGCGCGATATGGATGTTGTGAGCGAAAAACCGGTGTGGGCGCTGCCACGTCCTCCTCAAATGCTGGAAACGAGCCTTCCGGGGGTGTTTGCGGTCGGCGATGTTCGCTCGGGCAATGTGAAACGCGTTGCTTCCGCCGTGGGCGAAGGATCAATCGCGGTTCACCTGGTGCATCGGGCGCTCACTGAGCTCTAAGAAATCCGACGTCGTCCTGCTGCCGATTCCGGAAGCGTACATCTAACATGCCTGGATGCCGAGCTGCATTCCCGTTGAAATGAACTGAGAGGTGACGCTTATGGCCGATGGAACGAAAGACCAGCCAGTGCTGAACCATATCAACCAACTCGTGCAGGAAGAGGAGCACCTGTACCGGCAAAGTGACCTTACATCGGATGCTCAAGGTCGTCTGGAGCAGTTGAAAGTCGAGCTCGATCAGTGTTGGGACTTGTTGCGCCAGCGCCGGGCGCTCCGCGAGTTTGGAGAGGACGCAGACAAGGCGAAAGTGCGTCCCGCGAACATCGTGGAGAGTTACGAACAGTAGCCTGGACAGTTCATCCGAGAAGACAGCGTCTGAACGGTCAAGCGTGATCGTCGGTAACGAGAAGCTCTTTGGCGCGCTGAGCGGCTTTGACGACTGCTTTGATCAGCGTGACGCGCAGGCCACCCTCCTCAAGTTCGAGGATTCCGTCGATGGTACAGCCGGCGGGAGTGGTGACCGTGTCCTTGAGCAGTGCCGGATGATATCCGGTTTCGACCACCATCTTGGCCGCGCCCAGCGCGGTTTGCGCCGCGAGCAGGGTGGCCAGTTCACGAGAGAGTCCGACCTTAACGCCTCCCTCGGCGAGCGATTCCAAAATGATGTAAATGAACGCGGGACCACTGGCGGACAGGCCTGTGATCGCGTCGAGATTTTTTTCGTCGACGACTACGGTCTTGCCGACGGAGTCGAATAGTTTCCGCGCGGTTTCGATGTCTTTCTGTGTGGCAAATTTCCCAGGTGAAATTGCGGTGATTCCAGCGCCGACCATTGAGGGTGTGTTGGGCATGGCGCGGATCACGGGAACTTTCGAGCCGAGGCGGCGTTCTATATAGCTGGTCGGCACGGACGCTGCGACGGAGATCAGCAGCTTTTTGTCGTTGAGCTCAAGCTTGATTTCGTCGAGCACGCCGGCAACGGTCTGGGGTTTGACGCAGAGAAAAATCACGCTGGAGTCGCGAGCGGCAGCGCGATTGTCGCTGGTGGGCGATACGGGAAGCTTGACCGCGCTCTTACGTTCCGCGGAAGCGTGCTGCACGGTGGCGCGAAGGCGCTGTGGCGAAACCAGCCCTTGTTTGACGAACGCGTCGATTAAAATGCCGCCCATTTTCCCCGCGCCCAGGACGGCGAGACGCAATGGGGCTGATGACTTGGCCATTCGAGCGGTTCCCCTTTCGCGCGACAAAAGCAGTCAGTGGGCACGCCAACTTGTCTTACACGCTTGAGATGGCGCGCGCACAAACGAGTACAGATCATACAGGACCAGAGAGCCTGTTGCATCAGAAGGCGTGGGTACTTCGGCTTGTGGGCGATTGTCCGTCAACTGCACAGTGGCCGCAGGCGATATTGTGGAACCCACGCGAACCCCGAATGTAATTCATAGCATGCAGTTCGATGGCTATTGATGATGGGACTGGCCGGAGGACAGGAATGAACACGCTACGATGCGACAGACAACCGAGGTTTTGTGCGCGGATCACTGCGCCTTGGATTGCGGTGGCTTTTGGAGCGGCAGTGCTGTGGATAGCACCCGGTTTGGCGATGGCGCAGAACGCTCCCGCCGGACCGCAGGGGGGAACTGCTCCCGCAGACCAAACATCGCCACAGTCCGATGCTTCGGTGCCAGCGCGAATCGGCGGGAATCCGAAACTGGCCGGCTCATGGACACTGAATAAGGACCAGAGCGACGATCCGCGACAAAAGATGCAGGAGGCCGGCAGCAGTGGTGGCGGACGCGGAGGATTTGGAGGCAGCGGTGGCGGAGGGCGACGCGGAGGCGGCGGACAGGGACAAGGCCGAGGGGGCGGAATGATGGCCGGGCTGTCGCAATTGACGATCGAGCAGACGGAATCGACCGCCAAAGTTACCGGCGACTCCGGCCAAGTGCTGGCACTCTATTCGAGCGACAACGTTACATCGAACAAGGCGAATAGCAATAGTCAACCAAACAGCCAGTCGAGCGACGCAGAAGACTCTGGCACTCCTCCCGTAGCGCAATGGCAGGGAAATCAGCTTGTGACGGTAACGCAGCGCCGACGTGGCAGCACTACGCGGACATTCGAGCTTTCCCCAGACGGCAAACAACTCTACGTCACCACGAAGATCGATAATCCACGATTCCAGCAGCCGGTAACAATTCGCTTCGTGTACGATGCTGCGAAGAACGAAAAGTAACCCATCTTCGCGCGATGCCGTCAAAGGAAACAGTCTGTGCCTCGTGCGAAGTAAATCGACCGACTGACAGAACCGTGAGACACCAGGCCACACGCCCGATTCGCCTCAGGAATGTCTGCACCGCAAACCCATGGCGTTGTCTCGCCTTGCGCATTTCAATTCTTGCGATTTTCGCGACAGGTCTATCGGCACAGACGACGCCAACTGGGAATGGGCAACAACCACCACCGCAAGCGCAGTCGCAGCCCTCTGCAACGGCGAATGGCAGCGGCGCGGGAAACGAGAGTCGCTCGGCGAGCAATGTTCCTACGAACACTGGTCCGACGGCCACGGCGACCGGAAGCGTCCGCACACCAGACGGCGTGCCAGTGCCGGGAGCTGCGGTGCGATTTACCGACATAGACACGAACAAGGCGTGGGTCAGTTGGACGGATGCGAGCGGCAATTTCAAGTTTCCGGAGCTGCCCGCAGGACACTATCGAGTGGAGGCGACACAGCTCGGATTCGTGGGAGCGTCGGCTGAGGTTCGACTGGGTGCCGGACCTACTCCGCCGCCAGTTCAACTGCTCGTCCGCGTCGCCACTCTTGCCGAGCTCTCCGCTCCGAATGGTTCCACGCCTGCCTCGAGCAACAGCCGACCGACCGGCGGAAGGCCGGGCGCGGCCGGAGG
>JASHRI010000353.1 GCA_030037435.1 Candidatus Acidiferrales bacterium
AGCGACTTGGCTCAGTTGCCCTTTTCCGTGCCTTGATCCTCGGCGGTGCCGACGAGCGGATAATGGAGCTGCTCCCAGCGCGTGAGGCCGCCCTGCATCGCTTTCACTTTGTCGCGGTCGTAACCGAGTTCCCACATTTCCTGGACGAACGGCGCAGCATCCTCTTCGTGCGGGCAATTGCAATAGAACACAATCATCTTGTTGCCGGGCAGCGCGCTGAGGGTCTGATCCTGCTCGCGAATATCGGTGGTGGGGTCGTAGGCAACGTTGACGGAGCCCTTGATGTGCTCGGCGGCGTAGCTTTCGGAGTCGTCGGTATCGACGATGATCACATTGTTGTCTTTCGCAAGGCGCTCGGTTTCCTCGGCGGTGATGCGAGGAACATTCGGATACGGCAGCTTATCGTCTTTCGACGAGGCCCTTGAATTCTGCGAGTTCTTTTGCTGCGAATCATTCGGCAAGGGCCGGGAGGAAAGCGTCGCGGGCAAAAGTGCCAGCGATCCCAACAAAATGGCTGCTAAATATCGAGGTTTCATATGCGCTCCCTTCCCTGTCCTAATGCCACTTCCTGTTCCTAGCTCCACAAACGACGGAGCTACGGGCACAGGGCCTGCGCCCCGTGCCCCCCGCCATTCGGCTCTATTTTACCGCTAATCGTGGGTCAAGCTGCTAGGCCCAATCGTCGATTTTCACGCCCCGGCGGATGCCGAAGTCGGTGACGATCCACATCGTCTGGACCTTTCCTCCCGCTACGACGATGTGAATCGCCTTCGGATTGGTGAACGGCTTGATCAGCGCATCGTCGGGCAGCTTCCGCCAGCTCGCATAGGGCTCAAGCCCTTGGAGAGCAAACGGAACTGCGGTGCTCTGAATTACGCCATTGCCCCAATACGACGCATTGACCTTGGTGATGTTGTCTGAGAACCACTGGCTCAACTGCGCCTTGGTCTTGAAACCGTGGACGTCTTTCAGCAAGCCGGCTACGGTTGGGTCCATCACGACAGTGGCGGCAGAGCCCGATGCGCAGAACGACCCCATGTAGTCGCGCATCAAGTGGTGCGTCGGATAGATGACCTGGCTGGCTCCGACGCTCGCAATACTGCTCCACCCGGTGCCAACGCTGAGAACGTTGTCGGTGGGCTTGAATCCCATCTCAACGTGCATAGGATCCCAACCCTCCGGCAAAGCCTCTTCGTTTTCTCCAAAACACTGGCTGTTGTACTGGAGGTTGCTGCCAAGCGTTTCCCATGCGTTGACGTTGTTGCGCAGATCGCCAGCCGTTTTGGACATCAACGCGAATGAGCGGCCGACGACGGCGTTCGAGCGGTTGTAGGGCCCCATCGCATTGGTGCCGCTATTGAACTTGAGTTGGTTGCGGATCGGGCCGCTGACGACGATCATGTTGGCCATCGAGCTGGTCGAATTGCCGAAGGGCGCCTGCGTGGCCAGCGCCAGAATCACCGGAAGGTGCTCCGGAGACGCTCCGGCCATGACGGCATTGATGGCTACTTTTTCGACGGTGAGCTGACGCGCCCCGCCGGTGATGTTGATCGTCTTGATGACCTCGTCCGGCTTGTGGCTGGTGCCCTTGAGCATCGCCATGACGCGCTTTTCGGTGGGAAGGATGATTGTGTTGGAATCGGTCCATTCCTTGTTGTCGAAAAGCATCCGGAGATTTTCTTCTGTGTCCGGTTCAAGAAGCCTCGACTCGGCACCTTCCGTAGACGCCGCGCCTGAAATCTTTTCCTTGGCCGTCAGCGGATCAGTCAGCGCCTTAACGACGGCGCTCATGAAGGGTTCGCCGGTCAGCATATCCTTGCCAGTCACGTACCCAACGTCGACGGCTTTCGGCTGCCCGGTGAATGGGAACGGCACCGCGACGTAGCGAATCGACATACCCGTCTGGTATTTGTCAACGTAGCCGGTTGCGTAATGCACGATGTTGTCTGAGGCGACGCCAATTGCGGGGATCTTGCACTCCATCTGAATCTGCTTTGCCCAGCGGCTCACGGCCGCGCAACAGCCGTTTCAACCAGCGACGCCGACAATGGCAGCGTCGGCCTTCTTGGCGGTAATGTCCTTGAGCAAGGCGGGGTCGCTGCCAAACATGCCCTCAGCGGTAACCTTTACGATGGTCTTGACGCCGGTATAGTGCTTATTCAGCCATTCCGTCATCGCCTCGTAGAAATAGTTCGCGGCGTCCGGCCCCTCCCAAGAGAGGTTGACCATGTAGATGGTTTTATTGTTGAGACTATCGAGCGGTGGGTTGAGAGGGACTCGGGCGGCGAGTTTGCCCGGTATCGCGGGATTCATCACCGTGATCAGGCTGCCTTCGTCCGCGTGTTCGTGGGGAGCATGCGCGTGACTCGGGCGAGCGGTTTCAGCGGCGCCAACGGGGAGCCCGGTAAGAAGCGCGGGGCTAACCCCTAAAAACGCCAGCATCTTTCGTCGATCCATAAATCTTTTACCTCCTGAATTTTATTCTGCAGCAACCTCCCCGGAATATTTCAAGATCGAGCCGATTATAGCTCCGAATAGGCCCCAACGGGTGTATTAACTATCAAGTGCAGTCATTTACTCGAACAGCCCTACCAGGAAAATGGTCAGTGCGTCGTCAGGGTGATGTCGAAGACGGCCTTGCAGGTGTCAGTAGGATTATCGGTGAGCGTCCTCGATACCGTGCCACTCGTCACCACGAACTCAAGCGGCTTCTTCGAAAAGTTGGGCAGGCCAATGAAGCGAGCCTGGCCGTCGCTATTGGTATTGGATTCGAGGTCGGTCTTGTGCATGTTCATGAAGCCGTATTTGATTGAGATGTCGATTTTGGCGTTGTAAAGCGGCTTGCCGGCACCATCCTTCACGGTGAAGTCGGCCCGGCAATCGCCGATGCTCGCATTCAC
>JASHRI010000354.1 GCA_030037435.1 Candidatus Acidiferrales bacterium
CTATCTCCCGGCTCACGGTGGAGGCGGCCCGATCGAGGTGTCCAGCGATCTCACGAATCGATGAACCGGAAGCGATCCCTCGAGAAATATCTTCTCACTCCGAGAGGCTAAGGGCTAGACGAGACCGACGGCGAGCCGTCGGTAAAATGCCGCCGCGAGGCAACAGCACAGAGCGAATGCAGCTATGCGGCTTGTCAAAGACGCGCATCGTAGGCGTCCTTTATTCTGGGCGTGCTAATAGACCGACCGAAGACGCGAGTCCATCGCGCGAGATCCGGCAGGGGCCTTCCGAGAATGCCTTTCGAACTCCACGCGTCTGGGCTCTAGCAGCGCTATTGGGGTTGGTCGGCTTACCTTCGTTTAGCGTGACTTTCTTTGTTCCGTCAGCCGCACGGTCCGTTTTCGGACTCGACACAGTTTCAGCCTCCCTGATTATTAGCATCAGCTATCTAGCAGCCATTTTCGTCAACCTGACTGTGGGTTATCTTATGGACCGGCGCAACAAGTGGCTCGTCATGGTCGCGCTGATGACAATCATGATTGCCGCTAGCCTCGGCATGACAACGCATAATCTTCCCATTTTTCGCATTTGCACGGCTGCGTTGCTAGCATTCGGCTTTGCAGCGACCAACCAGGGGTACGGCTTGGCAGGCGATGTCTTGCGGGGAAAGGAAACCGGTAACGTCATGGGCATCGTGAGCCTCGGTGCTGGCGTCTTTGGATACCTTGGTCCACAGGCGCTTGGATTCTTGCGGGATTGGACCGGAGGATTTAACGCTGGATGGTACGCCGTTGCCGGAATCTGCGGCCTAACGGCTGTGGAACTCATTGTTTTAGGCCGAAAGAACAGCACCGTGACTACAAGTAACGTTTAGGACTTCGCGCGAGAAACGGGAAGAAAAAATTCGGTAACGCGGTACGGGTTTCAATCATCGGTTTTGATTTTTTCCTATTGTTCCTTTGACGGACTGCTCTATTCGCCGGTGAGTTCATTGGATCCCTTGATTCGTCTCCCAATATAGGTCGTCTCTCGCCAAGCGAACCGTTCACCTCTCGTCACGCATTCGAATTTAACACCGAGGAATTTTCTGTCCAGGGCCGCAGCCCGTTTTGGGCTTTTGCCCCGCTCTCTCTTTGTCGCTTGTATTGGTTCGTATCAAGTGATAGTTACTATCGTCGCGTCGAGGCGAGCCATAACCGCTAAGGCCCCGCGCCTCAGATGCTGGTCGCCGTGCCTTCAGGAGGACGCTATGAGCCTTGACGATGAGGAGCGGTCGAAGCAGTTTGCTCCCTCTTTTAGCATTGACCGGCGGTCGCTACTGCGTGCGTCCGTTCTGGCGGGCGGTGCGCTCGCTGCGCGCGCCCTATCAGGCGAATCAGTCAGCGCCGCAGGCACCGCTTCTCCCATCGCCAGCACCAAAGCCGGCAAGGTCCGCGGATCGGTTTCTGACGGGACGAATGTTTTTCGAGGCATCCCCTATGGCGCCACGCCAACCGGCCCTTTGCGCTTCATGCCGCCCGTGTCGCCCTCTCCCTGGACCGGCGTAAGAGACGCCCTCCAATTTGGCGATCAGTGCCCGCAAATTCCGCCGCCCCCAACGGCTGCCTGGGCGTCGTGGGAGAGGAAAGTTGGAGAGAGCGAAGATTGCCTGGTCCTGAACGTATGGACGCCCTCCTTGCGCGGCGGACGCAAGCGCCCGGTGATGGTGTGGTTTCACGGGGGCGGTTACTCCGTTTTCAACGGTTCTGCTACCGTTTACGACGGCGAACGCCTCTGCAAACGAGGCGACATTGTTCTTGTCACGCTGAACCATCGCTTGAACGCGTTTGGCTACCTGTATCTCAGCGAGATCGGCGGTGAAAAATTCGCAGAGTCCGGCAATGTCGGCCAGCTGGACTTGGTCCTCGCGCTCGAATGGGTGCGCGACAACATCGAAGAGTTCGGCGGCGATCCCCACAACGTCACAATTTTCGGCGAATCCGGCGGCGGCGGAAAAGTTTCCGCGACACTCGCCATGCCAGCCGCCAAAGGACTGTTTCATCGCGCAGTGATTGAAAGCGGCCCGGGTCTCCGTGGCATCACACGCGACGCCGCCACGAAAACGGCCCGCCAGTTCATGGCGGCTCTTCGACTCGAGCCCGGACAGGTCGACGAACTTCAACGCCTGCCAGTCTCCAATTTGCTCGAAGCCGTCAAGGTTGCAACGCAAGGAATGCCGGTCGGAGGATTCGGCCCGGTCGTTGACGGCCGCGTTTTGTCGCGCGATCCATTTACGCCCGACGCTCCATCCGTTTCCGCCGATGTCCCCATCATTGTGGGCTACAACAAAGACGAGACGACCGTGCTGTTCCCTCCGCCCGGCGTGTTCTCGCTGGACTGGACAACGCTGCCGCGGAAGTTGACGCCTTTGCTTGGCGCGAACACCGCCAAGGTTATTGAACTCTGCCGCAGCACTTACCCGCAAGCCTCCCCGAGCGATTTGTATTTTCAAATCACTACGGAACGCAGCATGGGCCTCGGGTCAATCACCTTGGCGGAGCGCAAGAGCGAGCAGCGCCGCGCACCCGTATTCCTCTATCGGCTCGAGTGGGAGACTCCGGTAGAAGGTGGCCGCTTGCGAACTCCGCATTCGCTCGACTTGCCCATGGTCTTCGACAATGTCGCGAAATCCGACTCGATCATCGGAACGGGAGTCGCAGAAGCGCAGAAAGTTGCCGACGCCATGAGTTCGGCATGGCTCGCCTTTGCTCACACCGGCAAGCCGGACGCCCAAGGTTTTCCACATTGGCCACTCTACGACACCCGTACGCGCGCCACGATGATCTTCAATGTGAAGACTCAGGTCGTGAACGACCCGAATTCGGAGGTTCGCAAAATTCTCGAAGGGACCTCAACCTTCAGCTTGTGATGATGCTCGCTGCTCGGCGCTGAGATTGACGCGCTTCGTTAACATGCTAGAGTAGTTATTTCGACATTTCGGGCCGCTACGGCCTCCAGTCGCGTCGATCGAGGAGAGTAATAGCTTATGGCTCGTACGAGGGTCGGTGAAACCAATTCATCCGGTAGTTCTATACGCAGCATCCCACCGCTCGATCGCTCGCCGACGCGGCAGGCATTGTCCCGATCGGGTGAATCCCATGGCAGCGTTGCGACGCCGGGACTTCGCGAGCGCAAGAAGGTACGTCTTCGGCAACAGATCATCGAGACTTCAATTCGTTTGTTTCGAAAGCGGGGCTACGAAAGCACACGGATTGACGACATCGTTCAGATTCTCGAAATCAGCCAGCCGACTTTTTTTCGCTATTTTCCCAGCAAAGATGCCGTTCTGCGGGAGGTGGGAAGGCGTGGCTTTGCTTGCATCAAGGAACATCTGCAGAACGAGCTCTCCAGCGACGCTTCGACCGCGGAGCGCCTCCGGCGGATGTATCAGGGCATGGCCCGGGAAGTAGCATCCGACAGACCTCTCTGGCGAGCAGTCGTTCTATCGGGTGCGATGGACCCGATTCGTTCGCCCGAAATGCGGCATCCGGAGGGAATCGCGGTCAGCCTGTTGAAGGAAATCCTTGTCGAGGGTCAGAAGCGGGGTGAGATTACGCGCGCGTTCCCGGTCGACCACCTCGCCGAATTTATGGAAGGGCTCTACACAACTGTGGTACGCCGCTGGGCGGTCGATCTGACCGGTCGCCACAGTTTGACGGATCGCGTTTTGAGTGCCGTCGACTTTTTCTTGCGCGGCGCCCGGGCCTAACAAGCCGACCCGAGCTTTTTCTCGAACTCATCGTTGGACCTCCCCGAGGCTCGATGAATGAAGGCCGCAATTCTGCACGAGTTCGGAAGGTCCCTCACCTTTGAGGAAGTCGCTCAGCCGCAACCAGAATCCGGCGATGTCCTAATCAACGTCGAGGCCTGCGGCGTGTGCCATTCCGACGTGCATGTCGCCGACGGAGACTGGCCGCAGCTGGCGAAAGTCGTCAAGAAACCGCTGATTCTCGGGCACGAAATATGCGGACGCGTCGTGAAGAAAGGTGCCACGGTACGCAATTTGCAGCTCGGCGACCTCGTGGGCCTGCCTTGGCTGCACTGGAGTTGTGGCGAATGCGAATTCTGCCGTGAGGGCAATGAAAATCTCTGCACACGCCAGAAGATCACCGGAGTGACGGTGGATGGCGGCTACGCGGAATTCGTCGCGGCTCCGGCAAGTCACGCCATCAAAATTCCCGCCGGACTTTCATCCTTGCAGGCCGCTCCCCTTCTTTGCGCAGGTGTAACTGTATATCGCGCACTGAAGCGAGCAAATATTTCGCCAGGACAACGCGTGGCGATCTTCGGCCTCGGAGGACTCGGCCATATCGCCGTGCAGATCGCGCGTGCGTTCGGCGCGGAAGTGATCGCGATTGATATTTCCGAGGCCAAGCTCACCCTTGCTCAGTCACTTGGAGCCGCCCACACGTTCGACGCCGCTTCATCCGACGTAGCGAAAACAATTCGCAAGATGGGCGGTGCTCATGTTGCACTGGTGGCGTCCGCAGCGAAGGAAGCCTACGAAAAAGCTTTCCAGAGTTTGAGGCCCAGCGGAACATTGCTCGTTGTCGGATTGCCCGCTAGCGATATCTGCTTCGCCCCAATTCTCATGTCCGCTCGCGAGGTTCACATTCAGGCGTCAGCTGTGGGCACTCGCCAGGATCTTCGGGAAGTCCTCTTGATGGCAGCGGAAGGAAAAGTGCGATGCGAAACCGTCGCCCGTCCGCTGACACAAGTCAACGAAGTGATTAATGAACTGCGGCGCGGCCAGATTACCGGGCGCGCGGTCCTCACTCGTCAGTCCAGCTAGTTCGCAACAGGGGGTTGCTGCAAGACTGCGTAAACCTGTTGACGCTAGTCGCTAACATGTGATAGTTACACTCACAAATTAGGGCCTACCAGAACTGCGAGAGCAATGGGAGGCACACATGTGGCCACGTAGCTGGGGTGGGCATTTACGATTTCAGTTCGGTTCCTGGATTTACATTTGCGCTTGCATCCTGTTTGGATGGTCCGCGTGTCTGATCCTTGCTCCTGTTGGGAATGCACAGGGTCTGGGG
>JASHRI010000355.1 GCA_030037435.1 Candidatus Acidiferrales bacterium
TTCGACGGCGTGCATTTGGGCCATCAAAAGATTCTGAACGGAGTGTTGCACCACGCACATGCCGACAGTTTCATGCCCGCGGTTTTGACGTTCTATCCGCACCCAGCGCACGTGCTGCGGCCAGGCCAAGCGCCGCCGCTTCTTATGACCATCGAACGGCGGCTTGCTGCTATCGAGTCGCTGGAAATCGACGCAGCGCTCGTCGCTCGCTTCGATGCGGAACTCGCGAAGGTCGGCCCCGAAGAATTTGCCAGGCGCTTCCTGGTTGAAGCCATGAACGCTCGCGTGGTTCTCGTCGGAGCCAACTTCCGCTTCGGGCACCGCCAGTCGGGCGACGCGACGGTTTTGACGAAGCTGGGCGATTCGTTGGGCTTCAGGGTTGAAATTGTGCGCCCAGTGGTCGAAGGCGGCGTTGTGGTTTCCAGCACGGCGATTCGACAGGCGCTGCAAGGTGGCCGCGTCGAGGAGGCACGGCACATGCTCGGCGTCCCCTACACTCTGGAAGGAGAGATTCGTCCAGGCACTGGCCAAGGGCGCAAGCTGGTGGTCCCCACGCTGAATCTATCCACCGAGCAGGAACTTCTACCCGCCTATGGCGTGTATGCGACAGAAGCTCTGGTGAATGGAAAAGCATACAAGGCGGCGACGAATATCGGCGTGCGGCCCACGTTCAATGGTTCACGCGTCAGCGTCGAATCACACTTGCTCGATTTCAGCGAGAATTTAACGCAAGGACGACTTGAGCTCCGCTTCTGGTGGCGCCTGCGCGAGGAGCGCAAATTCTCCGGACCAGCAGAGTTGCGCGAGCAGGTGCTCAATGATATCGAGCAGGCCAGAGAGTACTTCCGGGAATCGAAACTCGGAGCGCGCTAGCGTAGCACGCGGCTAGCGGAACGCTGCCGGCCGCGCTCATGCTTTCGCGCGGCAATCCTTGCAGAGCCCACCCACTTCCGTGCGAGCAACCGAGATTTCGATGCCGCAGTCCTGCGAAATCTGCTTTTTCAGTTCCTCGTAAAGCTCGCTCTCGAACTCGCGCACCTTTCCGCAGCGGATGCACGCGACATGGATGTGGTCGCGCGGTCCATGACTCTCGTAGTAATGCCGGTGCCCGCGCAGATGCAGCAGATCGAGTTCGTCGATTAGGCCGTAGCCTTTCAGCAGATCGAGTGTGCGGTATACGGTAACGCGGGTGATGTTCTTGTCGATTTTCTGCGCCAAATCGAGGATTTCATTGGCGTCCATGTGCCGCGAAGCGGATTCCATCACTTGCACCACCACGCGCCGCTGCCGCGTAAACCGGATCCCCCTGCTCTTCAATTCACGCTGCAAACGGCCGGCAGGCTCGTGAACGTTGATGCGTTCACCGGCAGACACGCGATGTGCGGGTGACGACGACATAACTTATTCCTGGATTATACCAAATGCGCGGGCAGCAAAACCCCTGCAGTACGGCGTCGCCGGGTGAGCCGGATTACCGATTCACAAGCCTCAGAATATCGTTGTAGAAGACGAAAACGAACACTCCCAAGAGAAAAATGATGCCGATCTGGACCACGCGCTCCTTGAAGGCGATGCTGAGGTCGCGGCGCAGGCTCCCTTCCACCGCCAGCATCAGCACGTGCCCCCCGTCGAGAATCGGAATCGGCAACAGATTCACCAACGCCAAGTCCAGACTGATGTACGCCATCCAGAACAGAAACATTACGGGACCGTCCTTCGCAGCTTGGCCCGAAAGTTGGACGATGCCCACAGGCCCCGCGAGCTCCCGTGTCGAAATTTTCCCGCGGAACACACCGGCTACAATGTCGCCCATCTGGCGCGTCCAATAAACGCATCTTCCGACCGAATCGGTCACCGCGGTCCATACGCTCTCATGTTCATAATAGTTCTGCTGAGGACGCGCGGCACCGATCATCCACTGCATGGATCCGTCGTCTCCGTTCATCATCTTCTTCGGTGCTATGTTGAGCGCCACATCTTTGCCGTCGCGCTGAACCACAAAATGCACCACCTGTCCACCGGAACCCTGCACCGCTTCGGTCAATTGCAAAAAGGTATGTGTGGGGACCCCATCAATCGAAACCACTGTATCGCCCGCCTTTAAGCCCGCCTTCTGCGCCGGAGAGTCGGGTTGGATCTCCGCAAGCGTCGTCGGCAGATACGGGTATCCGGTCACTTCATCGGCGGCATTCGGCCCCGAGGGCACCTTCACGCTAAGCGTCTGCTGCGAGCCGTTGCGCAACACCACCAGCGAAACCGTGTCGCCCGGCTTGGCCATTCCCACTGCCGTCAGCACATCTTCCCATTTCGCTGTCTTCATGCCATCTACGGCCACTATGCGATCGCCCGGCTGAACACCCCATGACGGCGCGTCCTTCGGAACGGCTACTACCTGCGCGGTCTGGTGGAGGTAGGCATCCACAGGGTTCCCGACGAATGCATAGATCACCCAAAGAATAACCAGGGCCACCAGGATATTCATTGCCGGCCCCGCAATCGCAATTAGAAATCGTTGCCATCGTGGCCGGGAAAGGAATTCGTAAGGCTCGCCTGCGCGTTCTTCGATGGGGTTATCGCCTGCCATCTTCACGTATCCGCCCAAGGGCAGGATGCTCACGCGGTAATCGGTATCTCCCCGCTTCGTGCCCCAGATCCGGGGCCCGAAACCAATCGAGAAAATATCCACCCGCACGCCGCAAAGCTTCGCGACGATGAAGTGGCCCCACTCATGGAGCAAAACCAGAACGCCAAGAACGATCGCTCCGGCGAGAATGTCTCGAATTACGCTAGCTGCCATGAAGCTCCTCTGTTGGGTTGGGTTGCTACCTGTATTCTAACGAAAAATCCCAAGCTCCGAAAATCCCGCCGTGCGCCGCCGGACCAAAAGCGCACGATCCCTCCGCAATCATCTCAAGAAGCCTTGCGGCCATTCGCCCGGCGCGCCATTTCCCCGATTGCTTCCCGCGCTAGTCGCCGCGCTTCGGCATCCGCGGCCAACACGTCGTCGATATTTCCAAGACTGCTCCGCGGGATTCTTTCTAGTACCCGCTCCACCACCGCCGCGATTCCTGGAAACGGCAGCTTGCGCTCCAAAAATGCGGCGATTGCTACCTCATCCGCCGCGTTCAGCGCGCACGGTAAGCGCCCGCCTTCGCGCAAAGCCCGCCGTGCCAACTCCAAACAAGGGAATTTTCGGGGCGGGACGTTCTCAAAATCGAGCTGGCGCAATGCTGACCAATCCAGCGTACACCCATTAGATGCGACTCGCTCGGGATAGGTTAGCGCATATTGAATCGGCATGCGCATATCCGTGGGACCAAGCTGCGCCAGAATCGACCCATCCACGAATTCCACCATGGAGTGGATCGTCGACTGCGGATGGATCACCACCTGTATCTTGTCCAGACTCATGCCAAATAGCCACCGCGCTTCGATCACTTCGAAACCCTTGTTCATCAGTGTTGCGGAATCGATGGTGATCCGCTCGCCCATTTTCCAGTTCGGGTGGTCCAGCGCCTCTCTGGGCGAAGCCTTGGCCATCTGCGACGCAGGCGTCTTGCGAAATGGACCGCCCGACGCCGTCAGCACCAGCCGCCTTACCTCGCCATGAAGGCCCGTACGCAAGCACTGATGAATCGCGTTATGTTCGCTGTCGATAGGCAGCAACGACACTCCGTGCCGCGCCACAGCCGCCATCACTAGCTCGCCCGCCGCCACCAGCACTTCCTTGTTCGCCAGCGCGATATTTTTCCCGTGCTCGATCGCCTTATACGTTGCCGGCAAACCCACAACGCCGACCGCCGCGGAAACCACTGTCTCGGCGTCCGAATGCGTAGCGACTCGCTCGATACCCTCCGCCCCGAACAAAATTTCAAGGCTCTTCTTGTTCTTGCTGCGCCCAAGTGACGCGCACAACTCTGCGGCAGCCTTCTCGGTAGCCACCGAAACAACTTTCGGCGCGTGCCTCTCCACCTGCTCCGCCGCGAGTTCGACGTTCGATCCTGCAGCCAGTGCCACCACTTCGAATCTTCCCGGCAACGAGTCGACCACGCTCAGGCATTGACGCCCGATGGAACCGGTAGATCCCAGAATCGCGATACGTTTCATCTGAATTTTAGATTCTCCGCGCGGTGTGCGATTCGAAGCGTCCTGCGCAGCGCGGGTTGCTCTCTGACGCTCGCCATTTTATCGGGTTTTGCCCAATTTGCGAATCGCACTCGCGCACGAGTTTCCTTTGCCATTTCGCGAGCACCCCGTAATGAGCAGTTTGAATTTCCTTGATCGTGACACAAGGGGTCAAAATTCAAACTGGCCCACTACCGAACATCCCGTGTGCGAGCGCGCCCAGCGCCGGGTGTGATACGATGTTTCTTCGCGCCAACGAAAGTACGCATGCTTGAACGAGCCTCGATCTTCGATGCTGCGCATCACCCGTAAGTCATGCTAGGCGAGAAAGTCGGAATAAAACCTTGAGCAAACCCTCACTGTGGGCCGTTCCCCTGGGCGGCCTGGGCGAGTTTGGTATGAACATGCTCGCGCTCCGCTCCGGCGACGACATTATCGTCATCGATGCGGGGCTGATGTTCCCCGAGCAGGAATTACTTGGCGTCGACATCGTCATTCCCGACATCACCTATCTCAAACAAAATAAGCGCATGGTCCGCGCCATCGTCCTCACTCACGCGCACGAGGACCACATCGGCGCCGTCCCCTATATCCTTGGCGATCTCGAGGTACCCATTTACGGCACCGAGTTCACCCTCGCTCTCGTTCGCAAAAAACTCGAAGAGCACGCTCTGCTCGACAAGGCCAAGCTCATCGAAATCGCTCCCGGCGAGACTTCCACGATCGGCCCGTTCCAGATCGAGTATCTACATGTCACGCACAGCACCATCGACTGTGTCGCGCTGGCGATCCGCACGCCCGTCGGCGTCATCATCCACACCGGCGATTACAAAATCGATCCCACGCCCGTCGACAGCCGCCCATTTGACCTGCACGCCTTCGCTCGCTATGGCCAGGAGGGCGTCCTCGCGCTCTTTAGTGACAGCACTAATGTCGAGCGGCCCGGCTTCACGCCGTCCGAGCGCGCCGTTGTTGTGCGCCTCGAAGAGCTGTTCCGCGCTGCGCCGGAGAAAATCGTCTTCTCCTGTTTTTCCAGCTCAATTCATCGCATCCAGCAGGTTATCAACATCGCTTGTGCCACGGGCCGCAAAATCGGCTTCGTCGGACGCAGCATGGTCGACAACATTGAAATCGCCCACGGCCTCGA
>JASHRI010000356.1 GCA_030037435.1 Candidatus Acidiferrales bacterium
AAGCTGATGCAATTTATCGGCAATGCTGATGGGCATCGGAGCGCCGCTGAAAGCCATGAAGATGGACGCGGAGGGCGGCTGTACCATGATATCCGCGCCCACGCCTTCGGTGCGCTTGGCGGAATCAACCAGCAAACCGCTGGTGAGCCCGACGACGATAATGACGAGCGCTACTTCGACGGCCACGGCGATAACGGTGATCGCCGTGCGCACCGGGCGGTGCAGAGCGTTTCGTACGATCATGTGCCGGATCATGGCTTTGGCTCCGGCGTCGTGGCGCTCGGCGTTGATCCTGCGGGTGGTTCGTCGCCCACGCGGACCAGTTGCGTTCTCGGGGGTTGCTGCAGCACGAAGTGGTCGGCGGAAACGGTCTCGTTGAGAGTCAGCCGAACGACATGGATCTGCAATTCGTAATCGTTTGCGGGCCGGTTGACGGCGATCTGGCGCGGATAGCGCCCCGCGCCGAAGGAATCCCAATCCGAATAGCGAATGTCGGCCAAGATTTCGCCCGCCGGATCGTACGTTTGAACGCGGGATACGTGCAAATCGGCGCGATCGAACCAAATTTTCCGTGCGATTTCCCATTCACTGGAAGGCGGCGTCGAAGAGTTGGCCGTCGCGACGACCGTAAGGACGTAATATCGAGGAGGGACGTCGGATGTGTCGCCCGCTTCCTCGAAGAGCACCGGAGCACTGGGCGGAATCGGCGTCCAAAAGATGGCTCCCGTTAAATGCTGCGGACGAAGGTTCTCGATGGGTTTTGCGGAGGGACGCTCGAGGCGCGCCGGACCGGTGAGGAACTCATTCCTCGAGGGGATAAAGATGTGAAAAGTTTTGCCGTCGCTGACCATGTCGAAGATATTCGTACCGACCACCGGCACCTGTCCAATCACGCGAATGTCGGCCGGTTGCTGCGCCAGGATGAATCCGCTGACTTGGTGGTACTGCTTTATCACGCCGGTGTACGCCGATCCAGCTATCAGGGTCATGGTTACAGCTGCATTGATCGATTTTACGTTTTGGGCCTGCTGATTGTACTGCGCAATTAGGTCCGTTTTCGTCGAAGTCAGCAGCGCGATAGGTGCACTGGCCGGTGTTTTTGCCGCCTTCTGGCTCGTGGCGCAGCCTGCGACAAACGTCGCGACCAGCGCAATTGAAATCGTAGCCAGAAATTCTCGGAAATTCCGCTTCGGTCGGATCACAGCGCCTTGGTTGTTAATCTGAAAGCGGTGTTTTGGAGTGTCAAACCGTCCACCCGATTGGAACGCTTCATCGAATCTCCACTGCCTTGCCAGGTTCTTTTCATTCTAGTTCGCGCCGTCCGCAGCAGCTTGCGGTGGCAGTTTACCTCCCGCGGAAATCCAGGCGGCAATATCCACAACTACCGGCTCGTCGAGATGACCAGGAGTGTCATATTCCTTCGGAAGCGACGGTCCGGTGCCGGCGATGAAGAGGTGATTCAAATTTGGGTAGAGCTTGAATTCCACGTTGGGGCGCCCAGCCAGCCCTGACTTCCACTCCGCGAAATTCGAGTCTGGCGGCACTTGAAAGTCGCGACCGCCTTGCAGGATCAGGACGGGAATTCTCAAGGCCTTAGCCACTTCCACGGGATGGTAATAGCGCAGATCGAGCCAGTAGGAGGCGGGCATTGTGCCGCCAAGAACCTGAACGGTATCGCCGGGTTTGAGATTTGGACTTTGAATCTTCTTTTCCGAGTCTTCAACGGCGGCGAGCTGCTTTTGCTCGTCCGCTGTGGGAGGCTGAGACGGACCGCCCAAATTTATGAGATAGCGTATTTCGTCCACGAGGAGCTGTTCCATCGGGCGTGTGTTGGCTGCCAACATAACGATGCCGGCGATTTCGGTGTCGCCCGTCGCAATTCGTGGCGCAACATACGCTCCCAGGCTGTGGCCCACAATGTAAATGTGCCTGGCATCGATTTTCTGCTGTTTGGCAAGGAGCGCAACGGCGGCACGTGCATCGCTGACGGTTTCATCGTCGACGGTAAGTTTCGCCGGATCAGTATTGCTCTTCTCGCCATATTTCTGCGTGCGCTTGGTGTAGCGAAAGACGGCTACACCGCGGCTAGCGAGTCCCCAGGCCAAATCCTTCAGTACCTTATTCGGGCCGATTGTTTCGTCCTCGTCGTGCGGGCCGGAACCTGCGATGAGTACCGCCGCGGGAAACGGACCATCCCCTTTTGGCATGGTCAACGTGCCGGGCAATTCGAAGGTTCCGTTGACGAGCGTAAGAGGCTGCTCGCTGAATGAATCGGGCTTGGCGTAAGCGGGCTCGACCCATGCTGGAACGGGCGTTTGATGCCCGGTGAATCGCAGCCCGGCAATCTTTCCTTCGACGTCAAAGGCAATCTGCGCGTCGATGAGTCCTTTTTGAAATTTGCAGACCAGAATTACTACGTCGTAGCTCTGAACCTTACCCGATCGTACGCTCGCAACCGAATCAAAGGAGCCTGCTTGCTCGAGCAGGCTGGCCCAGGCTTGGGCGAGTTTTCCAGGCTGAAGAGCCGCGGTCAGGCGAGCGTTGTACTGCGCTTCCACCTTGTCGAACTGGCCGGTGGAGATCTGCTGAATTACCTGTTGCGCGGAGGAGACGGCGGCTGGAGCTGCTTCTTGCGGCTGGGTCGGCTGAGCGCCGGGTTGCTGGCCGTTGGTTGGCTGCTGCTGGTCGGGATGCTGCACATCGACCAGCTGAGCTGCGCAGGGTAGAGCCGCGCACGACAGCATCAGTGCCAGCGCAAAAACCTTCATTCGGCAACGCCCTCCTGGGCCCGACGGAGTCAGCGGCCCTAGATTGACGCTAGCATGTTCCGGGGAAAATTTCAGTGAGTAGTTGGTATGGACACCGGATGGACCCGGATCACTGCCCTTGCGGAAGCACGGGCAGCGAGATGGTGTCGACGGTCGACGGATCGTCGCGGAGCTTGAGGTACAGGAGCGTCCCGCTGGGCCGCGGCACTGAGAAGGAATGGGAGGCATAGCCGATGGGAACGGAAACGGTATCCTTAAACTGCGAGTCCGAGGCGACAGAGTCGATCAGAAATAGATTGCTTCCGTTGAGCGTGCATGGTTTGTCGGCCGACGCAGGGCAACGGATGTCTTCCAAAGCGGGAATGCGAACGAGCGTTGCCAGATCCTGCCAGTCTCCTTTATCTCCCGAGGCATCGACGGGACGGAACTGAAGCGAGCCGAAAGCCGAGGGACCAAAGCTCTTCATCGGATCGAGGTTGGCGAGCAAGCTTTTCGAGTCCTGGAGAATCAGGGTTCCATCGGCCACGCTGAGCATCGCGTCGAAGGAGCCGTCGACGGTGGCAACTTCTACTTTCTCGCTCGGTGGAAATTTATCCGGGACCTTGGATTTCAGGACGAATACGAGATGACCATCTTGTGGCAGCTCCTGCGGATTCCCAAGTTGAAGGAACGACGCGGAAGGCCCAGCCTCAATACTTTTGTTAACCAAGCTGACTTTGGGACGAGGAGCCTCGACGGTGGTTTGCACGTCCATCACGCGGCCGTCTTTCAGCTTCACCTGCGCAGTGAGAGGTTCGTCGGGATGGAGCCCGTCCGCAGCCGCGGGATTCTGAGCCGAGAGCACGAGATCGTCCGTCGAGCCCTGAGAGGTTAGCTTTGCAACCGCGAAGTGAACGCCGCTCAGCTCGACGCTGCCGACTTCGTTGAGGCGAGTTCCGGTGAGCACACCGCTGTGATCCCCTGCATTGATGACAAAGCGATCGACGTGCGCTTCCACGGAATAGGGATGCAAGGTGACTTGGTCGGGCGCAGGCAATCCATATTGGGCGACGAACATTTTCAGAGAGGTCGAGGTCTCGTCCTTCAACGGGAGCAGTACCTCGAGTTCGTCGGTCTTCGGAACTTTCCAGGTCGCATTCAAATCCTTGGCTGCAAGATTCTCGACGGAGACTTTTTCGACGCAGGCCGCCGCATCGGAATGAAGATCGAGGGTATCGTCGCGGCCGGCAACAAGCGTCGCCTGCGCCGATGGTGGAATAGTCCATTTCTCGGAGTGCGCGCTACGTAAATGGTAGGTGGGGCCGGTATAGGAGTCGAATCCCCAATCGCCGTGAAGCGTGCCGTCGGCGACAGGGCCGGCCTCGCCAAGATTAAGCGAGTGAACGTCCACGACGAATCCGCCGCGCGCTGCGTCCGGCGTGGCAGGCAGAAGGATTTCCTTGCCGGATTTTTCCTTCAAACGGACGGAGAAGTTGTGCCCAAGTTGGGTGGCGAAAACGAGCGGAGACCCTTCGGTGGGCAGAACCAAAGGACTTTTTTGCAGGCAAAACACCGCCTTGGCATCGACGGCGCGGAGCGGCGGCAAGTGGGCAATGTCGATGGGCGGAAGGCCGACTACCAAAACGGACTTCGGGTTATGAAAGGAGGGAGGAGAGTTGAGCCTGAGATTCAACTGATCGTCTTTCGGCACGGCGAGTGCGGGGATGTATTGAAATTCCGCCGTGTGGATATTGCCCATAATGCGCACGAAATCGACAACCGATCCCACGTAGGGGCTATAAAAATTGCCGGCCATGGCGGGCGTCGTACTGACGGCGCCGATGAAGTCAGAAGAAGGGCCCGAGGTGAGGGCTGCGACCATAGACTCGGAATGTCCATCTTGAAGCAGCAATTGGTCGTTGCCCTGGACGAGACATGACTCCTGCTGCTCGATCGGCTTGCTAAAGCACTCCTGATCGAGTTTAAGTTCCAGACTGCGCGCGAGCAGGCCGGAGCGATTCTTGAGTTCCTGAGGATCCAAATCCGGAGTGGATTTCACGGCGTTCAGGTAGGTATCGAGACGCGATCGCTCGAAGCTGGCCTGATTCAAATCCTGCGAGGCGCGAACGAAAACACCGGGCTTGTCGCGAACCGCTGAACGGAGCGTGGAAAATCCGCCGCCGGTTTCCGGAGCGAGAAATAGCAGGGCTTGCTGCGCACCCATTGGCACGGTGACGACAAATCCCTCCTGCTGCACCTGCTTCGTCCAAGTTTCCGTCTGGGTAAACCAATTTTCAGGCGGAGGATTCGTAGAACCCTGAAGGAATACCACCACGCACAAGTAGCGCACCAATTGGCCTGGGGGAAGATCGGGATGAATCCAGAGGCGGTCGCCTGGCTGCAGGTTGGGCACCTCAGAAATGGGCAAAGTTTTTCCCGCACGCGTTACATTGATCTCGACGGGAGGGCCGCTGAGGTCGAAGGCGGCGGTATCCGCATGGGAAGGAGAGACAGCGACGAAGAGCAGCGCGAGAAGAATGGAACCGTACAACGAAAAATTGCGAATGGCCCGATGATCGGGGCGCCCGAAAAGCATTTCCCCTCCTAGAATCACCCACTCAGAAATCAAACTACTGCAACAACGCCAACGCGGAGGCTGAGCAGAACACGCGGGGCTGGTCGCCCGGGGGAAACGGGTTGTCGTCGGCGAAAATTCTTAGATGCAGACAAGCATTGTCGTGCTGCCGAGGGGTTGAGCGCAATTCCGAATTTGATACAGGGCGTTATTGGACCGTTGAGCGGGAGGCGGTGGGAAGAGGAGAGGCGTGATGGGCGACGAGGAGCCATTGGCCGTCGCGGTTAACGAAAATATTAATCGCCTGCACGGTGGCTTCGTCGAAGCTATCGGTGAATGCGCTGGTGATGCGGGCGGTGCAGGAAACCCATCCGACATTGTCTTCGACGCGGACAAAAACTCCGCTGACGGCAACGCGGACGCGCTTGATATTTTTGAAAATGCGCGCCCAGCGGTCGCGGACTTCGTCCCATCCGAGCAGAAGTTCCCATCCCGGCTGAACGCACTGAACGCGATCATCATGGGACCAGACGGACTCCATTTCGCGAAGGTCCAGGGACTCGAATGCCGCATAGAAGCGATTATTCGCAGAGCGAACAGCATCCTCCGGGGTTTGTTTTTCGCGAACGGTGCGCGTGGACATGGCGGTTTTGGGCGTTGCGAAACGGGAGTCGGAAATGCGCCGCGCCGCGACAGGGCCGATTTCGCTTTGGGATTGCCTGGGGCGGAATTATACCTGATGCTTCGTTAGTTGACGACGGGGTCGTCCGAGGTGGCGAGCGAGCCGTGGTGGTCGGCGCCGTGAATTTTTCCAGCAGCGTCTAGAATGAAAGAACGAAGACCGGTCTTGCCGTAATCGGTGGGCATCGCGGCGAGTTCAAACGTGGCGTCGAAACCCTGCCCCTCGGAAACGATTCGATAGCGGAACTGATAACCGTCTGCGGAGCCAGAGGCGAGCTGAGCGTCGAGGAGACCAGCCTGATCCGGGGCGATTTGATCCTTGGGTGCCGGCCCGAGTTGCGAGAGTTCGTCAGGCAACTTGCCGTAGGCGCGGCGATAGGTCTGGATAGCGTCGGCGAGAGTGCGGAGCGTGTTCAGCGCATTTTGTTCGCTGCCGGTGAGAGCTGCCTGCGCCCATTGCTTTGAAAGTTGCGGAATGTCGAGAAGCACCAAGCCCAGCGAGAGAAGACGCCAGCGACCATCTTCGCGGACGAGGCCGAAATCGGTCTGCTCTCCATCGACAACGGTGACGGGAATGAAGGAAAGATTGTCGTGCGTGCGCGGCTCGCCAATGTGAAATTCCGCGGTGCCCTCTTCAGCGGAACAGCGCAGGACCGGATGATTTTGCTCGTCGGAAGAGAGCAGCGGTTTTCCGGCCTCGTTGGCGAGCGAGAAACGCTTCAAGAAGGCCGCGCGCTGTTCCTGAGGGAGAGCGCGAAAGGCGGAAGCGTTGGAAGCGGTGAGAAAATCCGCAAATTCATTTTGATTGGCGCGGCAGGCCGCGGAAATCGCGGCGACCAGAGCGGCGATGGGGCCGGAATCCTGCGGATTTTGGGCGAACGCGAAAGGCGAAAGCGAACCCGCCGCTAAGACGGCGGCGATAATGGCCGGGAAAACGCGAAAAAAGTTCATTGAGACTGGGATTTCGCGCGGGCGAGGATGGTTGCCAGATCGCGGGTGAATTTCGAGCGCGGCATCACATCGCGGCATCCGGCGGCGCGAGCCTGTGCGGCGAGATCGGTCTGTACATGGGAGAGGAAAGCGATGAGCGGAATTTCGCGGTCGAGCGAGTGAATGCATTCAACGGCCGCGAGTGGGTTCGATTGGCCATTGAGGTCGACGACGACGAGACGCGGGGTGGATTTCGAGACCTCGGCAGTGAGCGCGTCGGGCGTGCCGCAGGTGCGCAGCTCGACTCCGACTTGTTTGGCGGTTTCGATCAGCTTCGACTGAAAGAATAGATCATCCACCAGCGCGACGACATCGGCCATTGCTGTGTTTCTCCCTATATAAGGGTGTAGCACGCGCGGAGGCGCGGCACAAGCGAGCGGCGCGATTGTCAATTGTTCCAGGTGGCAGGGCGAGACTTGCGGGGCTTTCGACTATCGCGACCAGTGCGACCTTTGCGCGATCCGGCAAATCGCCATGCCATTCGAACGAGGTCGCGCAGCGCATCGTGATTGACGCGCGCTAGGCTGACCAGCACCCACTCATACTCGAGGTAGTGATCGGTGATGTAGTACGTGGCGGGGTCGGCTTCCATCAATTCCTTGCGCTGCTCGAAGGTGGTCTTGACGACGAGCGATTTCCCGTCCTGGTGCATACGCAGGAATCCGGTGCCGCCGCGGATTTTGAATGCGGGAGTGCCGTATGACGTGCACTCCTCGACGCCATCGATTGCTAGCGCCAACTCGCGAACGGTTTTGAGCGTGGCAGGCATTTTGTCGACAAGCCCGCGCGAGCGAGGCGCGGCAAATCCTAGGTGCGCACGGCGGAATAGCGACCGGCTTGCAGTGCTTCTTGCGGCACCCACATGCCGTGGAACGTCATGCGCACGCGATGAGGCAGCTTGACGATGGCGACGGGGCCGCCCTCGACATTCTGCGCATCGAGAATCGCCAGGTCGGTACGATTCTCCGCCATGCGGTTGACGAGCGCGAGCAAGTAGCCGTCGCCTTCGGACGAATTCGACTTGCGCGGAGCAAACAGCGGCTCCTGCACGCCCGAATCCGGGCCGGGATTCCAAAGTTTGGCGCCGCCCGTTTTGTGATCGAACTGGCCGACGGCGCCGAATCCGATGTTGCCTGCGCCGGGTGTGTTCGGGTCGCGGCAAATCACGTAGCCTTTGCGGTATTGGCCGTTGCCGTAGTAGCGATCGTCGGCCCGGGGCATCTCGCACATCCAGTCATAGAGCTGCTCAGCTTTGTAGTCTTCTGTGTTGCCGGCGAGATCGAACGTCAACCGAGTGAGGTGCGGGAGGGCCTCGGCGGGATCTGGCGGCGTGCTGTCGTGGTTGGGGAAGAAGAAGAACGAACTGCCCTTTGAGAGGCAGACGTCGAGGCTGACCTTAGAGCCGTCCGTCGAGCCATTCATCATGTGGCCGGCGAAGCTGGTGGGTCCCTTGAACCAGCGAACCTCGCTCGATTTGCCGTAACGCGGAACGACGGCGACGACCGTCGGCCGGTCGCGATGCCAGGTGTAGAACGGCCCGCCTTTTTTCAGCACGTCCACATCGGTGAGCAGCGGAAAAAAGGGAAAGATCACGTACTTGTCGGAGATGGCAAAATCGTGGACCATGCCGGGCCATGGCGCGTTGAACCAAACTTCGTGCTTTAGCTTTCCGTCGGGATTAATAACGAAGTAAGCGACGTCGGTGGTGCCATCGCCCTTGGCCTGGTAGGCGAAAGTCAGCAACTCGTTGGTGGTCTGGTCGAGATGCGGATGCGCGGACATCCAAACGGACTTGATGGCGCCACTGTAATCGTAGCGGCCGATGGTATCGAGCGTGTAGGGATCGAGCTCGTACGGCATGTCGTCTTCTTTGAGCGCGAGGAGCTTGCCCGCGTGCCAGACGACGTTGGTGTTGGCCGTGCCCGGATTGCACTGCTGCGCGATGGGATCGCGCGTGTAGCGATTGCGGTAGCGGCCGAAGAGCGCGCGGCGATGCTCGGCTTGAAGCTTGTAGCGCGCGGTTTTCACGTAGCGGCTTTTGAAATCGACGTGCCCGTTGTCGAAGCGGAACATAACCACCATGCCCTCGCCATCGATGAAGATGTCGTCACCGCCGATGGGCGGATACTGGCGATCCGGACCGCAGCGATAGAGGATCCCATTCAAATCCTTGGGCACGGCACCGTAGGTAACTTCGCAGTCGCGCAGGTCCGATTCGAGGCGCATGGGCGCGCCGAATCCTTGGTACAGCGGGATATCGGGAAAGCGAACCGCTCCGACGGCTGAAAGTTCTTCGAGATATACGGTGGACATGGCGAACTCCTGCTCAATCCGGTGCGCTGGGCGAGAAATCTGAGCGCTTCGAGGTCATGCTATGCCCGCGAGAATCGGGTTGTCAACCGAGGGGCGAGCGCGGCGAAAGGCTAGAAAGTGAAGCCACCGAAGCGCGAAGTTAGTGAGAAGCCACGGCTAGTGCTCGGATTCTTCGTGCGCGCCCACGGTTTCGTCGGGCACATCGCCGACGCGGCCTTTCACGCGGTCGTAGACGCTATACTGGCAAGTGGAACCGATGGCTTCGTTGTAATACGTGGGCACGCCGAGAGCGGTACGAAGCTCCTCGTTAAATCGGCGAAGGTCGGCGAGCTGCGCGACGCGAATTGGGAATTTAAGGCCGTCGTGAGTGAGCAGGAATTTCTGATAGCCGGCATCCCACAGGTGCGTGAATTGGCCCTGGAACATGATCGAAGGAATGACGGTCATCTGAAAGCGGCCCTGGGGCGACTTTCGTAGCTCGGCGCCGCAATTGTATTTTTCGATGCGCACCACGCCACCGGAATTGCGCACCAGGAAGCCTTTGGAAGAGAGCGATTCGATTTGGGCTTGGTCGAACTGCTTATTGACGTACCACATAGTCCGACAGGATATGAAGCCTGAGGCGCCTCTGTAAAGTCCAAAATGAGGATCGGAAGGTGGGCTATGAGCATCCAAGGCCGTGCTGGGTTAGTGGGCGCTCGTACCCAGCTGGTTCACAAGAAGGAAGCGCCCGAATCTGCTAGAATCGATGGGTTTTCCGAGGCTTTCCAACACCTCTAGCGGTGTCTCGCGCGGAGGCTCGGATCACGAAGTTGGTTGCCGCAGGTGACGCAACGCCAATAGGTTATCCGGGAGATGGAGCAAGTGCCCCCTGTCAACAAGCCGATAGCATCTGCAGAACGTGCGGGGCCAGTGGCGCGCGTTGGGCGTAATTTGCTGGACCGGATCGGCAACACACCGCTGATTGGGTTTGCCCGGACGGGCAAAGACTTTCCCAACGTCACTTTTCTAGCCAAGGCAGAGTGGTTTAATCCGGGCGGGTCGGTGAAAGATCGCGCGGCCTACTCAATGATCCGCGATGGCGAAAGGCGCGGGGCGCTGCGCCCGGGGAAGGTGATCCTGGACGCGACGAGCGGTAACACGGGGATCGCCTACGCGATGATCGGCGCGGCGCTCGGATATCGCGTAAAACTCTGTCTGCCGACAAGCGCCTCGCCCGAGCGGAAGCAAATTCTGAAAGCGTACGGCGTGGATATCGTGTTCACGCCGGGTGACGAAGGGACGGATGGGGCTATCCGGCGCGTCCGAGAAATCTACGAGGCCGATCCCGAGAAATATTTTTATCCCGATCAGTACGGCAATCCCGCGAACCCGGCAGCTCATTACGCGACGACTGCCATGGAGATCTGGGAACAGACGCAAGGCAAGCTTACACACTTTGTGGCGGGGCTGGGGACGACGGGGACTTTCTGCGGCACCACGCGGCGGCTGAAGGAGTTGAATCCGAGCATTCGTTGCATCAGCATGCAGCCGGACTCAGGGTTTCACGGGCTCGAAGGCTTGAAACACATGGCTACGGCGATCGTACCGCCGATATACGATCCGGACCTGGCCGACGAAAATATCTTCGCCGGCACCGAGGAAGCTCAGCAGATGACGAGACGACTGGCACGAGAGGAAGGGCTGCTGGTCGGCGTCAGCGCGGGCGCGGCGCTGTGGACTTGCCTGGAGGTGGCGCGCCGGTGGCCACGCGGTGAGGAAGCTATGATCGTGACCGTGTTCCCGGACTCGGGAGAAAAATATCTGAGCGAGCGTTTTTGGAGCGAGGAGTAAACGTCGAGTGAGTCAGGCGCCACTGAAGGTTCGAGACGAGATGGCGCGCCGTATCAGGGCGCACGGAGTAGAGACGTATCCGCACGAATGTTGCGGGGCGCTGCTTGGACGGGACGGGGATGGCACGCGCGAAGTCATTGATCTATTGCCGCTGGCCAACCGCCGCGACGATTCGCCGCGGAACCGCTTTGAGGTGACGCCCGACGACGTGCGGCTGGCGGAGAAGACGGCGCGAGAAAAGCGGCTGGAACTGATCGGGTGGTATCATTCGCATCCGGACGCGCCGGCGCGACCGAGCGAATTTGATCGCGACCACGCGTGGCCGTGGTACAGCTATATCATCGTGAGCGTACAAAAAGGCGAGCCGAAGGATATGACGTCGTGGCGATTGCACGATGACCGCGCCGCGTACGACCCAGAACAGATCGAAACCGTCGCGCATCCGGCGAGCATCTAATAGGCTCTAAACAAGGAGGAAGGCGAATGGCAGTTAAGGTAATCATTCCAACGCCGTTGCGGGCCTATGCAGGCAAGCAGGAGAGCGTGGAGGTGCAGGCGGGAACGGTGGCGGAGGCGCTCACCGCACTGACGGGCAAGTTTGGAGATCTCAAGAAGCACCTATTCTCGGATGATGGGCGGCTGCGCAGCTTTGTAAACGTCTACGTCAACGACGAAGACATTCGCTACTTGCAGAAGGATCAGACGAAACTGCGCGAAGGCGATACGATCAGCATCGTTCCCTCGATTGCGGGCGGCGCAACGAACTAAGGTTAGCAATAGCGAGACCGCCAGGAGAACTTTCAATGGCTACGAAAATCGGAGCTCCCATGACACCGGCACAAGACAAATCCGGGGGGCTCTCGAAAGAAGAAGTGCTGCGCTACAGCCGTCACTTGATCATGCCTGAAGTTGGCATGGAGGGGCAGCTGAAGCTGAAAAAGGCTAAGGTCCTGTGCATCGGCACGGGAGGCTTGGGTGCGCCGCTGGGACTCTATCTGGCAGCGGCGGGCGTCGGACGCATCGGGCTAGTAGATTTTGACGTCGTCGATTTCACCAACCTCCAGCGGCAAGTGCTTTTTGGCACCAGCGACGTAGGGCGGCCGAAAATTACCGCTGCGGCTGACCGCCTGCGTAATCTGAATCCGGAGATTCAGATCGACACGTTCGAGACGCATCTCTCGAGCGAAAATGCGCTGGATATTTTGAAGGATTACGACATCGTCGTCGATGGCACCGATAATTTTCCTACGCGCTATCTGGTGAACGATGCCTGCGTCCTGCTGGGAAAACCCAACGTTTATGGTTCGATTTTCCGCTTTGAGGGCCAGATCACTGTTTTTGGCTATCCGGGCGGGCCATGCTATCGGTGCCTCTACCCCGAACCGCCTCCGCCGGGACTGGTGCCTTCGTGCGCCGAAGGCGGAGTGCTAGGCGTGCTACCAGGGATCGTAGGCACAATTCAAGCTGCGGAAACACTAAAGCTGATCATTGGCAAAGGCGAGCCGTTGGTGGGCCGCTTGCTGCTGTTCGACGCGCTGGGCATGAAATTCCGCGAGCTGAAGCTGCGGAAGAATCCGGATTGCCCGGTGTGCGGCGAACACCGCATCTTGACGAAGTTGATTGATTACGCCGAATTTTGCGGCGTGCGCGGCGAGGAGGCGCCAACGACCGTGACCAACATTCCAGAAATTACGCCACGCGAGCTAAAATCGCGGCTCGACCGCGGGGATGACCTTTTCATACTCGATGTCCGCGAGCCGCATGAATATCAGATTTGCAACCTGCAGGGCCACCTGATTCCGCTCGGCGAGCTTTCGCGGCGGGTGCACGAACTGGACAGCTCCCGCGAGATCGTGGCCCACTGCCGAAGTGGCAAGCGTTCCGCCGAGGCCGTGCAATTTTTGCGCAACGCGGGCTTCAAGAAAATATGGAACTTGAAGGGCGGCATTCTGGCCTGGTCGGACGAGGTAGATTCGTCGGTTCCGAAATACTGAATGGGACGAATCCGCACCGCAGCCCAAATCCACTGGAGGCATTGTGGCTACCACAACCATTACGATTCGGAACGACGGATCGATTCGCATTGAGGGAGACTTCCAAATCGTGGACCAGGACGGTAAGCCGTTTGGCCTGGCAGGCCGAAGTAAAATAGGCCTCTGTCGATGCGGCCATTCGGAGAACAAACCATTCTGCGATGGATCGCACAAGCGACTTAATTTCCAAAGTGTGATTCAAGCCTTTGACCTGCCACCTTTGCCGACGACGCCGCCTGCCAAGGTGTAGGCGTCATTGATTCTCTCGCCAGTGGCCCTAGGTAACCGCCGCGCCGAATCGTAACCTTTCTACCCGGCGGACGCGCCAAAGTGCGTTCGACCGGGCTCGCCTCGGATCCTTGTAACTGAAGTACCCCCGTGAAAACAGTGCCGTTAGCGCACCTGTCGCCGACAGTTCCAAGCGGCATAGTACTTGCTCCTGAAATGCTGGGGACGTGTAGTTCCTTGGGGGAAGTGTGAGCAATACCGGCAAGCGTGGGGGAGTATCCAAATTTCGCATCGTCCTAATTGGGACGATCACCACCGCCTTTTACTGCGCGCTGATATGGTGGCTGCGCAGCTCCACGTATGTTGCCGACCCGCTACTGAATGCCTATCTCGACATGGCGGGCAGCCTCGTTGCATTCACCTTTGCGGCAAACGCGATGGTTCGCTTCCGTGGGACGCACGACCGAATCTCTCTGATTCTTGCGTTCGGATTTGTTTTGGCCGGGCTGATCGAAGCAGGAACGGGCATGGCGTTCTATCGCGGCATGTTGACCACGCCAACGTTCGGAACTCAGATCTCGCTGGGATGGCTGGCTGGCCGCACACTGCTGGGCGTGTTGCTGCTGGCGGCACTTGTGGTGGAAAGGCGGATTCCTATATCGCGGGACCCGGGCAAAGAGATTGCGGGAGTGACGCTGATCGTGGGCGCCGTTGCATACCTGACGAGCGTCTTCTATTTCATGCTACCTCGCGCGCCGCATATTCGCCCGGGGTCGTGGATTCCGAGGCCTTGGGATTTACTGCCGGCAGCGATCTATATTGCGGCAACCATTGGTTATGGCAGACGGTTGAAGCGCGCCGATGCGTGGCTGGACCGTGCATTGTTTGTTGCTGCCGGACTGAACGTAATCTGTCACGTCACGATCAGTCAGTCACAGCACATGCTCGACGCCAGCTACACCGTCGCGCACGTCCTGATGGTCTTGAGTTATGTGGTGGTGCTGGGGGGAACACTGCTCGATAACGCGCAGCTGTTCGACCAGGTGAGCCAAATGGCAGCGACCGATCCGCTTACGGGGCTTGCAAATCACCGGCGGCTGTTCGAGGTGCTGGACAGCGAAATTCAGCGTTCGCAGCGCACGGGCCGCAGCTTTGCCGTTCTGCTGTTCGATCTCGATGGACTGAAAAAAATCAACGACAAATACGGCCATCTCACCGGCAGCCGCGCCATCAAACGGCTTGGGACCGTCCTGCGAGACGCAAGCCGAGCGATCGACACACCCGCGCGATATGGCGGCGACGAATTCGCACTCGTGTTGCCGGAATCGGGCCGCCGAGAAGCCGAGCAGGCAGCCACACGGATCTGCGAGAGGCTGTTGCAGGACGGGCAGGAACCGGTGATATCCGTCAGCGTGGGCCAATCGGTCTATCCGAAGGATGGAACATCGATTGAGCAACTCTTGGGCGCGGCAGACCTCGAGCTGTATAAGATGAAGGGGCATGGTGAAAAAAAAATTCGACTGAGGCACGCAGCGGCCTGCTTGTAAACTAAAAAGGGGATGGGCAAATGCCACTTGGGATGGGGGTCCCAAAGACTTTCGCCGCAACACGGTGTGAAGCACGCATACCTATGGAAGTGGGCGTTCAAATCAGCGGTCACCCGGCGTTCCCGGATGCCGAAACCACGTTTACCGAGGATGTAAGCACGAAGGGCGCGCGCGTGCGCAGCGTGCACCGGTGGAAAGCGAACGACCATCTAACGATCGCGACGCTGCCGGGATCATTTCGCTCCGTCGCGCGAGTTGCGTACTGTCTGCCAGTAGCGGGAGCGGAATTCGCTCTGGGTCTGGAGTTCGTCGACGCGACTGGAAGCTGGGTGGTGGGTGGCAGAATATCGCGCTAGTTTTTCGGCGAGTCCGGCTAGCGCAAGGCCGGTCTTCGAAGCGTACCGCACGTCGTCAGGCTCGGTGCCGATTACCTCTAAGGCTAGAAATGCTACTGCACGAACCCTACGTTGGGTTCGCGGCCCGGCTCTGGTCCTTCCGGCAGCGTGCCGAATTGCGCTTCGTAGCGCGAGACATTTTCCTGCAGCGCGCGGAGAAGCCTCTTCGCATGTCGTGGGCTGAGAATCAAGCTGGAGACAAGCTTGCCCTGCGGCACGGTGGGAAACATATAGATGAAATTCAGGGTGAACTCTTCTGCGTTGTGATGGACAACGGCCAGATTGGAATACTGGCCTAGCAGTTCCTTCTCGTCGGCTTTGATCTGCACCTGCTGCTGCGGTTTCGGCGCTTCGGCCATCGCCATTCTCCCGTTGCTAGTCTTCGTGCCGCTTTGGACCACCCACTATAGCAGAGCCGCAAAACGCATTCGGCTAATTCTTCAGCACATCCCAAGTTGTCCCGATTGACCCCTCCAGAGGTTAAGTGTAGTTTATCTGAGAGATTCAACTAGGTTAACTAATGAACTCCGCGAACAAAGAGATGGTCGAATCGGCGTTTGGAACCGCGCGACCAACCACGGATGCCGCCGCCGCTTCACCGCTAGCAAATAATCTGGCTGATCTGCTGACGCACGAAGACGTGGACCGCGCCCGCGATCGATGGCGCGTCACGCGGGCTCGAGGCGGCCAGGCCAGAGCGGCAGGCCTTGGAAAATTGCCTCTGTTCTGGCTCCTGGTGG
This sequence comes from Candidatus Acidiferrales bacterium, assembly GCA_030037435.1. Taxonomy (GTDB): domain Bacteria; phylum Acidobacteriota; class Terriglobia; order Acidiferrales; family UBA7541; genus Palsa-295. The sequence goes on from JASHRI010000356.1 coordinate 16,083, forward strand.
GCCCAGGGGTGCTGGTTTTCTTGGGCGAGAACGACGCGCCGAGCATGCTCTCATATTCGGCCACGGGCTCTCGCTTCGGCGTAGGGTTTTTCATTCCTTTCGTAATATTCACGTTCTTGATGGGACTGGTGGTGCAGGAGATGACGGTGCGCCTGGGTGCCGTGACGCATCGGGGCCACGCGGAGCTGATCTTTGATCGTTTCGGAAGATTTTGGGGCTTGTTTTCGATCGGAGATTTGATCCTGGGAAATTTTTTGACGCTCGTCACGGAATTCATCGGAATTCGCGCCGGCCTGGGATTCTTTGGCGTTCGGCCTGTGATTGCTGTTGCGATAGGACTCGCAGTCGTTTTTGTCGCAATCACGACGGGGCGTTATTGGACGTGGGAGCGAATCACGCTTGCTCTCGCAATTTTTAACGGCCTTTTTGTGCCGGCCGCATTGCTGGCGCGCCCGCATTGGCAAGCCGTGGGACACGCCCTTTGGAGCTGGATGCCGCTGCCACACGGAAGCGGCTCCGAGATTCTGTTGCTGCTTCTTGCGAATATTGGCGCTACCGTGACTCCATGGATGATTTTTTTTCAGCAGAGCGCAGTGGTCGACAAAGGCATCCAGCCTCGCGATATCAGCGCAGGGCGACTGGACACGCTCGTCGGTGCAGTACTAGCTGCCGCCTTCGGAATCGCTGCGATTCTAGCAACCGTTCCGCTGTTTCATCATGGCATCGACGCTTCGAGGTTCGAGGCGGCACAGTTCGCAGAGGCACTGGAACCATGGATCGGCCATGCCGGTGCCGCGCTGTTCGCACTCGGAATTTTCGAGTCTGGAATCGTGGCTGCTATCGCGATTTCCACATCGTCGGCATACGCATTTGGGGAAGTGCTGCGTACGGGCCATAGTTTGAACCGGCCGGTCCGCGAAGCCTGGCCATTTTATTCGATCCTGCTTGGGTCCGCGTGTGCCGCTGCCGCGCTGGTGCTGATTCCCCACGCGCCGCTGGTATTCATCGTGCTGATCGTCAACGTAATTGCGGTGCTGGCTATGCCGCCGGCGCTGGCGTTTCTGTTGCTGCTGGTAAACGACCGGGACGTCATGGGTGAGCACGTGAACCGAGCGTGGGAAAACGTGACCGGTGTCACGGTGACGGTGCTTCTAATCTGCGCAGGAATTGGATTTGGTCTGGCTACGGTGTTTCCGCACTGGCTGGCTCCTTAAGCTTGCGGGGCCGAAAACAAACCACGTGGAGAGAACGACATGAAATCGGGCAAAGCGGCAGACGACGGGAATGTAGGGAAGGCGAGGCCATCTACTGATCATTTATCTGAGCCGAATCTGAAGGACCCGCACGTGATTCTATCTCTGTTGGAGGCCGATCAAACCGTTGCAGCGAAGCAACGAATGCGTTTTGGCCGGCGCAACTTGTCTTTTGGAGCGAAAGCCCTGCTTTGGGGGCTGCGCGTTTACGTGGTAGCGATGCTGGTGCTTGTTGTAATCTCAGTGGTCCGAGCAATTCACTCAGTTCCTTAGCTCGCGATCGTGCGAATCGTGCAGCCGCATTCAGCGAACAAAAAAGTCAAGTCGTTCACCATTGTGGTGCTGGTCGCAATCCTCGTCGTGGCCTGCGTGAGTGTGGGCCGCGCGGTGCAAAACTGGACTGCGCTCGCCAAGGCGCGGAAGCTGAAAAATCCCGTGCCGTCGACAAGCGAGTCACTCGCTGCGGGACTACAGCTCTATCAGCAGCACTGCCGGAGCTGCCATGGAGCTAACGGCGATGGCAAGGGGGAAAAAGCACAGGAGCTATCGGTCGCACCCGGCGATTTTACTGACACGAAAAAGATGCGCAGCGTAACGGATGGCGAGCTCTACTGGCAAATCACTGCGGGGCGCCGGCCGATGCCTTCATTTCGAGACAAGGTGAGCGAAGAGGGCCGCTGGCAGCTGGTCGATTACATTCGGACTTTTGCAGAAAGCTCGCCACATCCACCGGCGGCATCGAGCGGCGATCCCTCCCCGCGGCCGTGAGCCGCGGGGTGCGCTGACTGAGCTACTTTACTTTCGCAAGAGCGTCGGCGACTTCCTTGATATCAGGTACGGTCGGGATATCGTAGTTTTTGAACCACGCGACCTTGCCGCCGCGGTCCACGATCGCGATGGCGCGTCCCGTGATCCCCTTGTCGCCGAGGTAGACGCCAAACTTGTCGCCCACGGCGCCGCGAGGCTGAAAATCGGCGAGCAACGGATAGTGAATTCCCATCTTCTCGGCAAAGGCTTTGTGGGACCAGACGCTGTCGACGCTGAGGCCAAGCACCTGAGCGTCGAGCTGCTCGAAGCGCTTCATATCGTTCACGAAGCAGGCGTGCTCGTTGGTGCAGACCGGGCTCCAATCAAGCGGGTAAAAAATGAGTACGACATTCTTCTTCCCTTGAAATTCCGATAGCTTAACGTCCTTTTGGTTCTGATCCTTCAATGTAAAATCCGGAGCCGCCGCACCAACTGAGATTGCCATGCCCTTCCTCCTGAGTCGCTCGCGCGAGGGGAATTTCGCAGTCTGGAATGCGATTTAAAGGATTCATGATAGCCGAAGGAGCTGCTCTGAATCCAGCCAAGCTGCCTCCGTGCTGCAGCGCGGCGTGGCGAAGCAGGACTATCGACAACGCGCAAGAAAAAAGGCCCTGCTGAAGTGGATCAACAGGGCCTTCGGAAAAACTGGTACGGAGGGAACCGGCTTACGGCTTTGGTGCAGGTCGCGAAGTGCTCGGCCTTGCCGGAGCGGCCGATGTTGTTTTCACCGGATAGTTCTGGTCATAGAGACGAATGATTTCCTGGGTGACGTCGATCTGGCTCGCGTTGTAAAGAACCGGGGTCTGTTGCGACGAGGTATCCAGAATCACTGAATAACCGCCGTCCTTGGCGTATTTGTCCAGGATATCCATCATTTTGCGCCCAATGCGCTGTACGACTTCCTGGGTCGCTTCGTTCGAGTCATCCTGATCGTCCTGTTGCTTGCGCTGCAAGGTGCGGGTCAATTGGTCGCCTTCGCGGGCCAGGCGAGCTTTTTCATCGTCGCTCAGCGTGGTCTGTCCGGTTTGCAGCCGGGTGCGGACGTCTTCGATCTGCTTCTGCAGATTCGCGAGCTCCGTCTGACGGGGTGCAAATTCCGATTGAAGCTCTGCTGCAGCCTGTTTGCCCTCCGAGGTTCCGGCGATCGCCGCCTGGATATTGATGACCCCAATTTTCTGGGCCGCAGCGCCGCTCGACTGGCCCCAAACCACGGGTGTCACCAATAGAGCCGCCAAGACCGGGATTGCCGTTCGAATCTTCATGCTCACTCCTCACCAAAAAATTCGGAATTTCCGCAGGACGGGAATCGGCGATTATAGCTTCCCATCAACAAAAGGGTCAATCAGATTCGGGTCTAACACCGCTCCGCAGGAGCAATTCCGTATCCCCGATATAGCCAACCGCACGGGCAGTTTCCCCCTGAAACGCTGCCGTGAATACTCTCGATGCCTCGATGGGCACCGGGGTTG
>JASHRI010000357.1 GCA_030037435.1 Candidatus Acidiferrales bacterium
TCGGGATCGTCGATGTAGAGCTTGTAGCTACCCCAGCCGGTGAGCGTGCCCCAGAGGCCGTCGCCAAATTTCAGGTCCTGCGCATTTTCGGTGTAGCGCGCGTCCTTCGTGAGCGGAAGTTCGGACGGATTGTGATCGATCACCGCAGAGCGATATTTGTCGACGAGCTCGTTGAGGCACTTGCGATCGCAATCGGCCGCGGCGGACGCCGATTCCGTTTCTCGCGAAGCGGCTTCTTCGTGCGACGCGCCCTCGGATCCCCAGCCCGATTTGATTCCGTAGGGTTCCTGCGTCAACGCCGCCTGGATGAAGCGAATTTTGCCTTTCTCGATTTTGAAAAGCTCGCCGATTTCCCAAGTGAAGGGATGGCGAAGCGTGGCCGGAATCAGCTGGCCATCGCTGAGCGGGATCGTCTTCACCGTGCCGGCGTGGTCGAAAAACGCAAAGGCGAATGCGAGGCCGCGCTCGGGGTCGACAATCACCCATCGCCGATCGCGAATGCGGGTGACGATCTTGAAGTAGCCGGTCTTGAACTGCGCCAGGCACCCGAGCTTCATGACCTGATAGCCCGCGTTTTCGGCCTGCGCGCTGCTAATCTGAGCGTTGGTCGTTTGCGTTCCGTTTTCGATGCGGTTGCAATCGGCGGTGAAGGGATACACGCCCTTGCCGTCGTTATTCTGCAAACCCGAGAAATACATGTTGGCGGTCTTGACCAGCTCCGCGCGCGTCGCTCGCTCGGAAGCGGGAATATCTTCAGTGAACAGAGGATTCGGACGCATCGCCTCCAGATTTTTTGCGGCATTCGCATCCCGCACAACGAAATCTTCCACTTCACCGATCTTTCCGTCGGTTACTTTGAGTCGCAGGCAGAAAATCACCGGGTTGTCCCATTCGCGCATGGTACCGATGAAGCCCACTTCGCCCGCATCCGGTTCGGCGAAGTACAACTTGAAAGTTCCCTCGCCGTTGAAGGTGCCCCACGATCCTTCGCCGACCTTCAGCCGCGCGGTGTTCTCCGTGAATTTCACGTCGCTAGCGAACGACAAGCGCGAAGGATCGCGCGCCGCGAGCGCCGCGAGATATTGGTCGACGACGCCTTGCAGGCATTGACGGTCGCACGAAGACGCCGCGCGGCTGGGCGTTGCTGCCATGCCAGCGATCAGAACGGCGATCGCAATGAAAAACATCGCTCGCACAAATCTTGTTTTCATCCTCTTGCTCCTGAATTCTTCCGCAACACACCACCACAACCACCAGTCTCCCCGAGCGCGCCATCGTCCCATCAGTGCCAACGCTATGGCAAGCCTAGGCTTCCATAGGAGCGTGGGTAAGCTACGATGCCCCAGGGCACTTTGAATCCGTCGAGAACTTTGATCTGCTTGTAGGAATTTGCGTCGATCACGTAGACATTATTTGAACGCCCACAGGCGAGCAGCACTTTCGAATCGTCCGGTGTAAACGTAAAATGCCAGCAGCGTTTTCCGAGAGGTGCCTGGCCGATCTGCTGCAGCGTATCCGCCGAAAAAATCTGCAGCTTCTGGGCCGCGGCCGCCGCGACGAAGATCCTTTTGCCGCTACGGTCAAACGCGACTCCATACGGCTTCGCGTCCGTCTGCACGGTGCGCAGCACCTTGAAATCCGGATCGAGCATCACCAGCGTTCCCGATCCTTCCATGGTTACAGCGTAACCATTGCCGAGCGGGGATCTCTTTACGCCTCGCGGCCGCTTCCCGATTTTTCCGAGGTCCACGTTCTCAAGCAGTTTTCCCGCGTCCACATCGTAAATGCCCAACGTGTTCTGAGCTTCATTTGCCACGATCAGCCTCTTGCCATCCGCTGAAAATTCCAGTCCTTCGGTCTGCAAGCCGGCTACGAAACTCTGCTGCCTCGACCAGTCGTGTATGCGAATCTCCACAATTTGCGACGGCGGACCTTGATCGTCTTCGTCTTCGCCGCCCGGCCCCTCAGTCGGCGGCCCGGCGGTCGAGCCCGGCTCGTAGGACATGAACATCGCCGTTCCGCTTGGGTTGATCTTCACAAATTCCGGATTGTCTCCCGCCTGGATGCGCCGGACCATGTGCAACCGGCGCGTGTCAAACACGCTGGCATCCGAAGTGTCCTTGTTCGCTGTCATCAAATAATTGCCGTCAAAGGTGAGCGCCAGCCCGCGCGGGGCCACGTTTTGCGGCTGAACCCGTTTCACGACTTGGAGCGTGTTCAGGTCGATCACCACGATTCCGCCTTCTTCTTCGCTCACGTACGCCACATTCTTCGGAATCTGATCCAGCCATATCCATACGAGCGCCGCGATGCACGCCACTATAATTACCGCGATCAGCCAGCGAACGGACTTCCCTGCGCTCATCAGCACGCCTCTCAATCAAACTGTCAGACAGAACGGTCTATGATGTAGTGCGTCCAAGAGCAATTGGACCATCCGGCCGTGCGGTAGGTTACCTCAAATGCTGCGCGCGAAATTCCGGAAGTTGCGACGACCCGTTTCCAGGCGAAAAGACACCTCGCTGAACGCATTCCGGATTCTTCATTCTTCACGCGCCGCAAGGTGCGCCGGAAGCTCCGTCAGACTGTCGAGCATCAAGTCCGGCGGATGGGCCCGCAATCCCTCGGCGTCGAGTCCATAGCTCACACCGCAGCACCACGTGCCCGCATTCCGCGCCGTTTGCACATCCACCGCGGAATCGCCCACCAACAGTGCCTCGCGCGGAGCGGCGGACAGCTCGCGAAGCAGCGCGTTCGCGCCCTCGGGATCGGGCTTTTTTGTCGCGAAACTATTTCCACCATACACATATTGGAAATATTGCGAGAGGCCGAGCCCGGCGACGATTTGCTGGCTGAATCGCACTGGCTTGTTCGTCAGCACGGCCATCGCGCGATCTTTCAGTATCTCCAGGCCCTCGCGAACGCCCGGATAGGCCACCGTGTTGTCGAGCATGTGCGCACGGTAGTACGCGAGGAAAAATTCCACTGCGCGCGCGGACTCGTCTAGCGTCACACCCTCTCCCAGTGCGCGCTCCACCAGCGTGGTCGCTCCGCTTCCCACTAGCCGATATATTTTTTCGGGCTCTAGTTCAGCGCGCCCCATGTGAACCAGCATCGCGTTCACCGAACACGCCAGGTCCACCTTGGAATCGATCAGCGTTCCGTCGAGATCGAAGATCAGCGCCCGCACGCCGGCAAATCGGCCGTTCTTCGTCGCCTGTATCTCGCTCATCCGCGCTCGTGCTCCCGATGGAAACGTTTCATTTTATGCGCCGTCTCCGCCGATGTCACGCGGCAGGCGGCCGGGGATTTGTTGGAGATTGAGTTGAATGCAGGCTGCGCGACGATCTGCGACGCTCACGGCATTTGAAAGCGGCCGCTTCTAAGAATCTTCGCGTACCAATCGGCGTGAGGTGTGCCCGATTGGTACAGTTCCTTAATCTCTTGCTCCACGTCGTATTCCACGCGTCTGATCTTCGGCTTCGCCGCGTCCAACAGCAGATACACCGCGCGCGGGTCGCCATCGTAGGAGAGGCTGACGCTCCCCGTGTTGATGACCGTCACGTTCGGAATCTTTCGAACATAGGGGTGGTGAATATGTCCATAGACCACAATCGGCTGCCCGAGTGTCTGATAAGCAGATTCCAGCTCTGCGTCACTCGCATTCGACAAAGGCGCCTGCCACATACTGGCGGGGGTTGCGTGCGTCAGCGCTATTTGGTCCTGGGTTTGGACCAAAGGCAGCTCGCTCAGCCATTTTATTCTCTCTTCGCCGAGCGCCTCGCGAGTTGCGGCCGCCATTTCCTCAATCAAAGGATAAAGCGTTTGCATCGTCGACGACCTACCGGAGGATTCCTTCAGCGATTCAGGCTTCCAAAGCATTTCATCGGTGTTGCCCGCCACTCCCGGCCAACCGAGGTCACGAATGCGGTCCACAATCTCTCGCGGACTCGAGCCACCGTGCGGCAGGTCACCACCGTGAAGGATCAAATCGGGCGAGGTAAGCCGCAAGTCGGCAAGAACGGCGTCAAGAGCGGTCCGGTTGCCGTGAATGTCGGATACGATCGCAATGCGCATCGCCGATTTTTCCCGTCGCGCAACACCAAGACATCACCAGGCTTGTGCCGGGTCCGGGGGTATCGAGCAGGCGAAGGCCCGTTTACATAATCGAAAAGGAACGCCAAAGTTTTCCGCCCCAGACCTCGTTCCCAAGCTATCTTACTATCCAACGATCAATAGCCTTAGTAGGAGCGAATGCCTTGAGCCGCATTTGGGAGGCCCTCCGGCAAGCCGAGCGTCAGCGGTCAGAGGCCGACAGCCCCGACAGCAAGAACACTCGCCTGCGTGGGGACTCTGATCGCCGGCGCGATTTGCGCCACTCGCACAACGTGCTTCTTTTGATTTATGGCTCGGATGCCGAAAAGCAGCCTTTCCATGAGGAAGCTGAA
>JASHRI010000358.1 GCA_030037435.1 Candidatus Acidiferrales bacterium
TGCGAAATGCGGCCGAGCAGCGTGTCGCGCACGGCGCGCGGCTGCTCGAAAATTTCCTTTTGCATGAAATGCTTGAAACCGCCCTTTTCGGCCATGATCGGATCCCAGCTGATGTGCTGCGCCGGGCGGCTGATGGGCTGACTCGAAAAATCGAAAAGCCTCACTCCCTGCGGAGTGAGCACGGCCACTTCGCCGTCACCGAGGAAGAACACACTGCGCGTGTGGGCCAGAATCGCGGGAATGTCGCTGGCTACAAAAAATTCTTTCTCGCCCAGGCCGACGACGATCGGCGGGCCAAGGCGCGCGGCGACGATCTTGTTGGGATCTCGCGCCGAGATCGCCACCAAGGCGTACGCACCGCCCATCATCTTGACGGCCTTCAGCACCGCTTCTTCGAGCGAAGTATTCTTCGACAGTTTTTCGATCAGATGGGCGATGACTTCCGTATCCGTCTCGGTAAGAAACTTGTGGCCTTCGCCCATCAACTCGTTTTTCAACTCGATGTAATTTTCGATGATGCCGTTGTGCACGACTACGATTTCGCCGGTGCAATCGCGATGAGGATGCGCGTTTTCTTCCGTCGGACGGCCGTGCGTGGCCCAGCGGGTGTGGCCGATGCCGTAAATGCCATCGAGAGGCGTGGAGCGGATCGATTCCTCGAGATTTCGCAGCTTGCCAGGAGCGCGGCGGATTTCCAGCTTGCCCGCATCGCCGACGACCGCTATTCCCGCCGAGTCGTAACCGCGATACTCGAGGCGACGCAGGCCGTCAAGAATCAGCGGCACAACGCGTTTGGGCCCAATGTAGCCTACGATGCCGCACATGTCAGCTTCTCCTGTGCGCTAGCGGGCGCTAGCAAGATTCCGGTTCGATACGAGGGTCTCGTGGAGATGAGGTTAGCACCCAAAGAGAGTTTCGGATAGAAGAGTATGTCGATGAATGTTTTCAATGACTTACGGGCAATTCTATTCGAAAGGGAGTTTCGGATAGAAATGAGCACACGGAGGGCTAGAACCATGCCGACCTGCTCTTCCCGGCCCTGCTCCCACATGAGTCCCCTCCCTCGATCCTGGGCGACCTGGTGGCGTCTGGCTGCCCATTCGTGCGGCAAGCTAACCCAATCCAGAAGCCTGCCGCCCGCCCAAAATGGGGCGCCGCCCATCGCAACTATGTTAGAGGAAGCGCGGCGAAATGCAAGAACCAGCGCCTGTAATGGGTTAGTTTTGAATTTTGACCCCTTGTGTCACGATCAAGAAAATTCAAACTAACCCACCACCCCAGCGCCTGTGGACACTGACTCGCGGGGCAGCGATCTGGCGCCGGTTAATCGAGAATCTCGAAGCGGAATTGCTCGATGACGGGATTGGTGAGCACATCCTTGGCGATGCGCTCGACTTGTTGAGTGGCCTCGTCGCGGGTGAGGCCGTTGAGCTCGAGCACGAAGAATTTGCCCTGGCGCACATCCTGTATCTTCGAGTAACCGAGCGAGGAAAGCGCGCGATGGATCGTTTGTCCCTGGGGATCGAGGACTGTGGACTTCAACATGACCCAGACGTGAGCTTTCATTCGTCTCCTGTCGCAGCGCTAACCGAGATATGCGGCCACTATGAAAGCAAGAGCAAACCTACTTCGTTGCAGATCGGCGATTATAGCAGGCCGGCGGATTGGGCGGCGGCGCGAAAATCGGAAAGGAGCTGGCGCTTGTCGAGCGGTGGAAGAAACGAAGCCTCGAAGCTTTGTTCGGCAAGGTGCAGAAGCTGCGGCTGCGAGAGTCCGAGAGAAGCGGCGTGCGAATACTCTCGAAGAAGGTCGGTTTGAAAGATACCGGGATCGTCGGTCGAGAGAGTGACGTGAGAGCCGCGCTCGATGAGGGTGCGCAAGGGGTGATCGGATAAGGTTGCATCCGGCTTTCCGGTCTGCTTGGCAAGAGCGCCGGTGGCGAGATTGCTGGTGAGGCAATTTTCGAGGACGATGCGACGATTGGCGAGCGATTCGGCCAGAGCGGGATCGTGCATCAAGGCGATGCCGTGGCCAATGCGCTCGGCCCCAAGAATTTCCACGGCTTCGCGCACCGAGTCAGGGCCGCCGAGCTCGCCGGCGTGACAGACGAGGCGCAGGCCCTCGCTGCGGGCAAAGTCGAAGGCCGGACGCAGATTGACGGTAGGCAGACCGAGTTCGTCGCCACCGATGCCGAAGGCTATGACGCCGGAACGTTGGAGCTTAGCGGCTACCCGCGCGGTTTCCATGGCCGATTCAGCTCCAAATTGGCGGGCGGAGTCAAAAATCCAGGCGGTGCGCAGGCGATTGAACAGCACGATTTCCGACGCTTCGCGGATCGCGGCGAAATTTGCCTCGACATTTTGCATGCGGCGAAGCATGACGCCGGCGGAAACCGTAATCTCCGCATAGACGACATTCTGACGGACGAGGTCTTCAAGAAGCTTGCGGGTGATGAAAGCGTAGTCGTCAGGATCACGCAGGAGCGAAGTGATCCACCTGAAGCTGTCGATAAAGCCCGCGAAATTCGAGAACTTGTAACGAGCGGCGATGTTTTCGGGTGATATCTCTGCGCCATGACGCTGGGCGAGTTCGGCAGCGGTTTGGGGACGAATCGAGCCTTCGAGATGAAGATGAATTTCGGCTTTGGGGAGTGGGTCGAGAACGGTTAGCGGGCGGTTTGGCTCGGAATCAGTCATGTGGCGCTACTGTGGCGGCAACTCCGGCCTTCCGGCATTGATCCAGGCAGTCATCCAATAAGAACCAACATCGGTGGAGGCGTCGGAGAGCTGGCGGATCAGCACGGCTCCTGCCTGAGCGTAGAAGCGATCGTAATACTCATCTCCGTAGGCCGTGAGGCCGGCGTGGGCGGTGCGGTCGGCCAGCAGAATGTTTTCAAGCCACGAGTGGGCGCTGAGAGTCATGTCAAATGCATGGTCGGTGGGATCGCGGATGAACGCAGCTTCGTTGGGCTTCACGAAAAAGAAAAGCTGATAGCGATCGACGAGGCCGGAGGAGAAACGTTCATTGACGCCCGGCTGATCGGAAACCTTGCCGTCGCCATTGACCGTGGTATTGAACGGATCGTGCGCGGCTGCGACATAGTGAGCGAGGATGGCGGCCGAAAGGCGGGCCTCGCCCCAATCTTTCATGCGAAGCGCGTCAGTAAGTTTTTGGCTGTAGAGACCGATTTGCCAGGGCAGCAGACCATACCTTTCGACCGTGCGGCGGCTAAATTTTCGGACGGCAGCATCGTAGGAGCGAGGCAGTTCCAAGAACGGGAATTGGCCGTAATGATCGAGCTCAATGAAACTGTTGTGCTGGTTTAACGAGGCGGTGGAATCGGGACTCAAGGCTTCCTGCGAATCGGCGACGTGGGCAACGAGAAATTGGCGATTTGCTGCGAAAAAGGGCTGCATTTCGTCGGGCAGGGTGTCGATGGCCTTGCTGGCGACGAGGCGCTCGGCATTCTCGCCCCAGCCAAACGCGGCCTGCAACGAGCAGAACGAAATGAGGGCAAGCAGCGCGAGCACGGAGACCCAGTGACGCATCAGCGGAGATCTCCTTGGGGCGTCGCTTGCAACTTCGCGGTCGCGAGTTCGCTGTGCTTGCGGCCGTAAAAACGATACACAACCAAACCGATCAGCAGCCAGATGAAGAAGCGAAGCCAATTCTCAACCGTCAAGCTGGCCATAAGAATAAAGCAAAACACGACCGAGGCAATCGGAATCCACGGATTCCAGGGAACGCGAAAGCCACGGGGTCGGTCGGGCTGGCGTCTGCGCAGAATGAGTACCGCAATCGAAACTAGAATAAAGGCGAAAAGCGTGCCGATGTTGGAAAGGTCGGCGAGCGTGCCGATATCGAAGATGCCGGCGGGAATGGCGACGACAACGCCGGCGACCCAGGTGGCGACGTCGGGCGTGCGAAATCGCTTGTGCACGCGGGAGAAAGCGCTGGGCAGCAGACCGTCGCGCGACATGGCAAACCATACGCGCGCCTGGCCGAGCTGAAAAACGAGGATCGAAGAGATCATGCCCATCAGCGCCCCGGCAGTGACCCAGCGATTGACACCGTTCAGCCCAATGGCTTCGAGCGCTTGCGCGACGGGAGCGGCATTGTCGAGCTTGCTCCAATGCTGGATGCCGGTGAGCACCAGGGCGACGGCGATATAGAAAAACGCGCAGACGAAGAGCGAGACGAGAATGCCAATGGGCAGGTCGCGCTTCGGATCTTTGCATTCCTCGGCGGCGGTGGAAACGGAGTCGAAGCCGATATAGGTGAAAAACACGATCGCTCCGCCGGTGAGCACGCCCTGAAAACCGTTGGGCGCGAACGGATGCCAATTGGAGGGGTGAATGTATTTGCTGGCTGCGATGCAGAAAACCACGATCGCAAGGAGCTTGATGCCGACCATGGCGTTGTTGGCACCAGAGGATTCACGGATGCCGACGACGAGGAGCACGGTGAGAAGCATGACGATGATGAAGCCCATGATGTTGAAATGGAGGGCCCAACCCGTCTCGGGCGAATAAGCGGGATTTGCGAGCGCGTCGGGAATGCGCAGATGAAAGGATTCGAGCAGGCTATTGATGTAGGCAGAAAATCCGACGGCGACAGCCATGTTGGAGACAGCGTATTCGAGGATCAAATCCCAGCCGATGATCCAGGCGATGAGCTCGCCGAGCGTTGCGTAGGTGTAGGTGTAAGCGCTGCCGGCGATCGGAATCATCGAGGCGAGCTCGGCATAGCAGAGGCCGGCGAGGCCACAGACCACGGCGACGATAAAAAATGAGAGCGCGATGGCTGGGCCCGCGCCCGGACGTCCTGTGACGCCGAGAGCGTGGCGGCCGTGCATCAAGACCTCGAGCAGCGGGGCTTTGAGTATGGAGGGAAATTCTACAGATTCGCCAGCGGCAGCCGTTCCCGTGAGGACGAAGATTCCGCTGCCGATGATCGCGCCGATGCCCAGCGCGGTGAGGCTGAGCCAACCGAGCGATTTTTTAAGGCGCTTCTCCGGGCGGTCGGCGTCGGAGATCAGTTGGTCGATGCTCTTGGTACGGAAGAGCTGAGGGTCCAATCGCCACCTTCCCGGTGCGACCTGGGAAAACTCTACCTTGGGCAGTGATTCCGCGCAACGGTTGCAGGAGGCGAGGCGCGGAATCGAGCACGCAGCGGGCAGCGACGCTAGGCGAGACGCAGGTTTGCGTAGCGCTCGACGAGTTTCTTGGGGCCATAGTCCTGAAAGCTGACGGTAAGCTTGCGATCCTCGCCATCGCCTTCGACTTCGATAATCGTGCCGAGGCCATATTTCGAGTGCATCACGCGCGTGCCGACGAGCGAATTTTTCGCGCCAGACTGCGACCCAGATGATGAGCGGGCGGATGAAGAGCGATCTGAATATGATGAGCGCCCGGCATTGGAACGATCGGTAGTTGACCGGCCGTAGCCGCTTTGCCCGTAGGATGGGCGCGGACGGCGGTAGGCGTAGCCCTCAGAGAATTCGGGATCTGCCTCGTAGCGGCGCGTTTCGGCTGGCTCGGACTGCGAACCCGGAGCGGCTTCGATCAAATCGCGCGGAATTTCGCCGAGGAAGCGCGAAGGCAAAGACGCGCGGAGGCGGTCTTCGCCGTAGGAGCGGCGATAGACGGCGCGCGAAAGGACGAGCGACTGTTTGGCGCGCGTCATGCCGACGTACAGGAGGCGGCGCTCCTCTTCGATTTCGGCGTTGGTGTCGAAGGAGCGGCTGTGGGGCAGCAAGCCCTCTTCCAGGCCAGCGAGAAAGACGGCGTCGAATTCGAGGCCTTTGGCGCTATGCAGGGTCATGAGCGACACGGGCACGGATTCGTCGTATTCGTCGGAATCGCTGACGAGCGCGGCATGGTCGAGAAGATCCTCGAGCGTCTGGCCCTGCTCGGCGGCTTCGGCCATGGCATTCGAGAGTTCGCGCAAATTGTCGGCGCGCGAGGTGTGTTCGAGGCTATCTTGCTGCTCGAGCCAGTCGAGATAGCCGGTGCGGTCGAGGACGCGCTCGATCAAAGCCGCGGGAGCAAGATCGCGGCATTCCTCCTGAAGAGATTCGATCAACTCGCGGAACGAGCGGAGCGCGCCGGAGATTTTCTTTCCCGCGGAGATTTCGCTTGAGCCGATCACGTCCCAAAGCGATTTGCCCGACTCGCGCGCGCTGGTTTCGAGCGCGGCAACCGTGACGGCTCCGATGCCGCGCGGGGGAACGTTGAGGACGCGAAGCAACGCTCCGTCATCCTCCGGATGAAACAGCAGGCGGACGTAAGCGAGCGCGTTGCGAACCTCGGCGCGCTGGAAAAAACTGAAGCCGCCGACTACACGATGGCGGATTCCAAGGCGACGCAATACTTCTTCAAATGAGCGGGACTGTGCGCCTGTGCGGTAGAGGACGGCGAGGCGCGCGTCGGAATCGCCGCGCACGCGCGAGGCGATCTCGCCGCAGATGAATTCGGCCTCGGCGATCGAATCGGGCGC
>JASHRI010000359.1 GCA_030037435.1 Candidatus Acidiferrales bacterium
GATTCGAAAGATTCTCGTCGACGCCGGCCACTTTGAATCCAAGCGCAGCCGAATAATCTTCCTCGTTGCCAATCAGCACGTCCACCATCGGCGCAAGCCGGCGATTCACTTCGTGGGCGCGTTCCTTGCCGCCAATGGCTTTCCAGAGTGATTCCCGATAATTCAAATCATAGGAGACGATCGTGCCGTGTTTGCGGGCGGACTGGACGGCGCCGATGGCTACGTCCGGGGTGGCTTGCGAGAGAGCGCAGAAAATTCCGCCGGTGTGAAACCAACGCGCACCATATTTGCCGAAAATCTCGTCCCAGTCGACGTCGCCCGGTATTAGTTGCGAAACCGCGGTGTTCCCGCGATCGGAGCATCCCAGGGCGGGACGCACTCCAAATCCACGCTCCACAAAGTTCAGGCCGTTGCGCGCATGGCGGCCCACCCCGTCGTCTTCCACCCATCGGATCAGAGATTGGTCGACGCCACCCTGGTAGATCAGATCCTGAAGCAAACGGCCGACGGGATTATCGACAAACGCTGTAACGATTGCGGTGTTGAGACCGAAACATCGCTTGAGGCCGCGGGCCACATTGTATTCGCCGCCGCCTTCGGAAATATCAAATGAGCGCGTCGTCCAGATGCGGCGGTCGCCGGAATCAAAGCGGAGCATCACCTCGCCGAGGCTAACGAGATCCCAACGACATTGTTCCGCCGGACGAAACTTCAAACTCATGCGAATCCTCTCATCGAAACCTTCGCAGGAGCCTTACGGCGCGATAACCTCACTATTGCAACAGATGCGACACCAGCACTCCCCCGATGCCCCTCACCACTCGAGTTTTTCGCCCATCGTCTTGCGGCGCGACCTCTTCAACTCCTCACGGTAAATCTAGTTCCCCGGATGCGCGTGCGGCTCGCTCATATACCGCGACGCCCATTCGAGAAACGTGGGCCAGTTCGGTAAGTCCGTATGCGGACCGTTGTGCTGGCGAAACGCCAGATCGCCCTTGATCAATGCAGTCTCAATCGGCGGCATCTCGCTCGTTTCCAGCCCGCGTTTCCCAAGCAGCCGGTATACGGGGCCCGCCGCCACTTCCGCCATGAATTGGCCCTTGTCGTCCACCCACGTGCCCTCCACCAGCGGCGATCCGCAGCTGATGAACACAGGCCTTGGCGCCGCCATGGCGATCAGCTCGTGCGAGTCTACCGGCAGGTCGCTCGCATTCAATGGGCCTGCATACTTCAAGAAATTTCCCGCCATCCAGTGATATTCGCCGGTGGCTGCCAGATTTTCGTTCGTCTCGCCGAAGTTGCGCCGGAAAAGCTTCGCTCCGCCCGCGCCGGACGATCCCACCAGCGCAATCGCAAATCGCTGATCGTAAGCCATGGTCACTAGCGTCGCTTTTCCGTAGCGCGAAAGCCCCTCGATGCCGACTCGCCTCGCATCCACGCTCGGATCGGTCTCGAAATAATCCAGCAACTGGCTCGCTCCCCATGCCCAGGCACGCAGGGATCCCCAATCGTCCGGTTTACGCGGCTGTCCTTTGTTGCACAATCCGATGATCCCCTCCGTCAAGCCCGCGCCGTTGTCCGCCTGGTAGCTCGTCGGAATAATGACCGCGTAGCCCCATCCCTTTGCCGCCACCTGCTCTTGCCACGTCGGCCCTGGTGGAGGAGCAGGAAACTTCTGCCCGCGCGCTTCCATCTGCGCTCGCAGGCGCTGCATCACGGCCGGATCGAATCCGAAATCCATCATCACCGGCACGGGTCCCGTCGCATCCGCCGGCGTTGAGAGCGTCGCCTGAATGTCCACAGTGGTCAGCGGATACGACGAATTGTCCACGTGCCCCAGCAGCTTCTTCGTGATCATCGCCACGCCGCCCACTGTTTCTCGCGCCGTGCTCGTCACTTCCCAATTCACTTTCGGCGTCGGTTTCGGCACTCGCCCGTAAACATCTTCGTCGAATTTTTTTTCAATTTCTGGACGTCGCTGCTGCCACCACGTTTCCCCCGTCGTCACCCGTTTGCCGTCGTTCAGCACCAGCGGGTCCGGCAGTTTCGGATACGGATTGGCCTTCGCTTCGTCTGTATTCGCTGCATTGGAAGAATTAGGATTCGCATCCCGCCCAGGCCGCAGCGAAGTAATGTGCAGCAGGTCCATCATCCGCTGATGATCCTGTTCGGCCGTCAGATGAACGGGCGGAGGCAGCGTGCCCTCATCAGGCGACTGGTGCGCAAAACCCGCGCCGCCCGCGAGCCATGCCGCAGCAGCAAGCGTCACAGCCACAGTCAATCCACCCTGCCATTGAGTTCGTCGTTTTCGCCCCACGCTTTCTTCTCCGGGCGTCCGCAATACAGCGCGATGGTATCATCGACGGCGCTTTTGGAATCTCATGAACAGCTCCCGGCTTCAGCCAGATCGCGCGACGGCTTCTATCAAAAGAAATCGGCGGAAGTCCTTCCCGGCGATTGTGCTCCTGCTGATTTTTTTGTTCGTGGCTTGGCCGAAGTTCGCAGCGCTCGGCTATCACATCGTGCGCGGCGGCACGATTGCTATACAAGGAGCGCATGTTCCGGTGCCGCGCGATTTCTTCGCGATCAGGTCCACCAGTGCCGCCGATGAGCGCGTGCTATCGCTCTACTCCGCGAGCTTCTATGTTCCCTTTCGCCACGCGCCGCTCACCAGCATTATTTTCTACCGCCTGCAGCAAGATCATCCCTTCCGGCGCGATCAGGATGCTCAGCTGCTGAGCGCCACCACAGACGCCGCGAAGGATTCGGGATTCAACTTGGCTACCGTGAGAGAGACCCGTAGTTCGAGCCGTACCGACTACTGCCTCGAATTCACCTCTGCCAAATCCTCGCGCACAATTCTCGAGCGATGTTTCATAGAAGGCAGCACGCTGGTCGTTTATTTCGAGGGCGATCCCCAATACCGCTCTGATCTCGATTCCATCCTCCGCGGCCTCGCGCTCAACTGACGGCCCACACCCGCTTGGCGCGCACCGCCTCTACTGTCATTCCGAGCGAGTCCGCCACAGCCGGACGACCGAGGGATCTGAGGTTGATTTGTGGCTCGCTACTTCTTTCCCACCCGCATTTTACCTATTTGGTAATTGACCGCTTCTGATCCCGCTTCATCGACTTGATAAACTCCACCCGTCGAAAGCGAAGCGCGGACCAATCGTCGTCAATGGCGACTGCTCTTACCGTATCGAATCCGAGCTTGCGCAGAATTTGCCAGCCGTTGTCGCGGCTAATCTCGCTCTTGTAATTCTTAGAGGTTCCCTTCGGGTACGCGAACCACACCACGGCATCGCGCTTGGCCTTTTTCGCCACGCTCTCGGCAAGCGTCCCGACCTCCCGCTGCTTCGTCACGAACGCGAGTGAAAACTCGATTTCGCCGGCGCCTTTCAAGTCGCGCAGAATCGTCACGCCACGAAGCGCGGCCAACTCCCGCTCGAAGCTCTCCGGCGCGTTCAGCACGACGATCTGCTTCTGATCTTTCAGGTTGAGCTTCTCGAACGTGGATGGCACGTGGCTTCGCTCCTTTCGCCCGAGCTCTCTCTGGGCACGGGCGACGCGCTGAGATATGCGCGGCGGCGGACGCAGTCGGCGCGCTTGGGTCAGTTGAGCGTAGGCGGTCGCTACTTTCGGAGGATCGTGGAAACTTTGCCGTCCTGGACCCAGTTGCGATTGTTCTCTTCGCAGATGTACTCGATCATGTCCCACTCGCGATGCCGTGTGAACGTGTGAACCGTATGCCACGGCTTGGCGAGGACATCGGGATCGATCAGCGTCGTGTCGACCTCCAACTTGTCTGGCGCGATCAAGTGCATGCGCTCGATCGTGTGAAGCTGCGGTCCGTGCTGCAGTTCGTTGAAGCCAAGCGGCGTCTTGTGCCCAAGACCGATGGTGTCAACCACCAGCGTGTCGCCCTCCCAGTGTCCGATGGAATGACCGTTAAACGTGGGATCCAGGTGATCCGGATGGCCGCGCCCGTCGGTGAATACGCGCCGCACCTGCATGTAGGCTTCCTGGATGATCGTTACGCGGCCCGGCGTGAACAGAAACTCGATATCGTAGGGCTGGTTCATGATTGTGGGCATGCCAGGAGGAAGACAGTTGGCGCTAGCCGTTGGCGGCGGTTCGTGCTTGGCGTCGTCTGCGAGCAAGACTTTCAGCTGCGCTTCGGCAGCCGGCGTCAGGGACGGCTGCTCGGGCTTCGTGCCTGGCGGCGGACCGAAGTCAAACACCCACAGTCCGCCCCAGTCAGGCAAC
>JASHRI010000360.1 GCA_030037435.1 Candidatus Acidiferrales bacterium
CGGATGTTCTTCCTATGGACCCTCGCAAACAGCCACGTTCGTCGTGCCGACGGGCGATCTGCGTGCGTCGCCGATCGGCAATGCTCCTGCCACGCCAGCGCGTCCGGGGCGCTTTCCTGTTTCGTGGGCATTTGGGATTTTGGCGGCACTGGGATTGCTACTCGGCTGGCTTGCGATGCTGGGACGGCCAGGGCGGGCTCGGCGGCGCGTGCCACTGATTTTTGCCTTCGCGGGCCTGGCGGCTGCGGCGCTCATGGGTTGCCACAAAAAGGGAGTAGTCGCCACCACGGCCACACCAAACGCCACGACGACATTGACGCTGATGGGCAACGCTCTCGACGTGAACGGCAACTCGCTAAACGCCTCGCGCACATTCCAAGTCACGCTAGTGGTTGAACAGCCGTAACTCCGCGGCAGAGCAAAATCCGTCACACACCGACAACGTACTTTGGGCAGGCCCCAAAAGCCCCACGCTCCCAAACCGAGCGTTGGGCACCCGCAACACATCCTCAGGAGTTAAGTATCCGGTATGGTATCATACCCGCATCCGCGGTCTGCCAAGACGAAGGCCCAGCTACCCGCCGCACCGAAAGCGCGAATGGAGGTTAAAATGAGCATGAAAGCACCGCTCTGGACACTGCTAATTGTCGCGCTGACTGCAATCGGGGTGTGGCTATTCTTCGGGCCGTGGTTCCCGAGGACTACGTGGGAGATGACTGTCTACGTTGCGTTCTTCATGGCATCAGGACTGGGCGGAATGTGGGCGCTTTATATGATCGTCCGGCACGAGACTCGCATTTTTCCCGTAATCCTTATCGCGTTCGTTCCGTATGGCTTCCTTTGGTACTATTTTGAACGAATGCGGCGCAATGGCCCGCCGAAGCGCCACCCGGCAAGTCCCTAAACATATTAGATTTCCGCGATACCGTTAACTAAGTCTACAAATAAATCACGCGCCGATGAAAGCTGTACGGCATGCGGCGGCGTCCCTTCACCTGTTCAGGGCGCACGTAGCGCTCCGTCAGTTCCTCTGTGGCCATCTGCGCTGCCCCGAGCAAATCCTGCGCCAGGGCGCGCGCGCCGCGCGAGCGAGCGGCCAACGCCGCTGTGGCAAATGCCAGCGGATCCGTGGCAGAGCGGATCTGCACCGGGTCGGTGCCCAGCGTGATTTCGGGCAAAGCCTTTTCGTAGCGAATGCGGACCGTAATCGCCTGCGTGGCGCCGATCAGATTTACCTTGTCTTCGCGCCATTCCCACAGGCGCAGATACGTGCTCGGCTGCAAATTCAACATGCTTCCACCGCTGGTAAATTTCTCCATCGGCACGAAGACGTCCGCGGTGTTTGCCATGGCGCGTTCCCACAACATCTGCGGCATCAGGCAATCGGTGGGCAGTTGCGGGCTCGAGACGTCGCTGATTTCCATGGGCGTGACGCCGCTGGTAGGATCTTGCAGCAAGTTTAGATCCTGCTGCTCGGCCAACACGCTGACGCCGCATTCGGCCAACTGGCGCTGCAGTCCTCGATACGCGGAGTTGAGCAACGGCATCAGCAGCGTATCGGTGAAGACGGCGCCGGCGGTGTCGTTGAGCAGCGCGCGCGCCAGATTGAGAGCGTCTTCCGCCTGCGTGTATGCCGTGGTGGGAACGACGGGCATGAGTGCCTCCGGGGAAATTCAATGGTAAAGGACTACCGACGCACGACTAGTGACCACGGCACGGGAATGTAGTACATAGGACCGACACTGCCATGACCAGCATCCGACGTAGCCTTCTATTGATCGGGATTCTGGCGATCTACGCTCAATCCGCGTGGGCGCGACAGTCAGAGATGGTCACGATTACAGAGCCGGGCCGACTCACTTTATCCGACCTCTTCGCTAAGTCGGACATAGTGATTCTGGCAACGGTTGTTTCGGGCGATTCAGAAAATTACGCCCCAACGATCTATAAGGCCAAAGTGCTCGAAAGTTACAAAGGGGCTACGGTGGGAGAGACAATCCATTTCGGCCCATATGCGGGCGAGAGAATCGGATGGGACTACGTTCTGTTCCTACAAAGCGTGCCGAGACCGATCGCCCCCAAGACTGCGCCAGGGGCAGGTTACGGCACGGTGCATTACTTCAAAGACTTTGATCAGGGATACACCTCGATGGAAACCTCTTACCAATGCGTTTTCAACGGCAGGAATGTCTCCGAGCAGTGCGACTATGGTGTGAGGGTCTGCACCGACTACATCAATCTTCCGAAATCGACCGCCGCGGCTCCACCGCTCAATCAGGAGACTGACTTCGGCTGCCGCTGGGTGAGGGAGAAGGAATTTCTCGCGATGCTTGGCAAACTCCGCGACTCCAAGAGATAGTGGGGAAACAGCGCGAACCAGCTTGTTTTTAGGGAGAGACCAATGCCAAAACAAGAAAAAGTTTCGTGCCTGAAACGAGTGACGTACCTGAGAGCCATGAGCCTAGCAATCTGCGCGGCTTCGATAGCAGCGCTTGCAGCGGCACAGGGTCCGCCAAGTCTGATGCTGCCGGAAAATCAGGTGACGCACGTTTCCGATCACGTGTCGGTCATCATCGGTTTCCCGAATATCGGCATCGTGGTGGGCGATCGCGCGACGCTGGTGGTCGATACGGGACTCGGACCGCGCAACGGCGCCATCGCGCTGCACGAAGCGCAAAAGCTTTCGCGCGGCCCCGTGCTCTACCTCACCACCACGCACTATCACGCTGAGCACGCCGCCGGAGAGGGAGCGTTTCCGCCCAACACGATTCTCGTGCGGCCGGTCGCGCAAGAGCTGGAAGTTCAGCAGAAGGGCGAACAATTCGTGGCGATGTTCAGCAGCCGGTCCGCGCAAATGAAAGAGCTGCTCGAGGGCGTGAAGTTTCGCGCGCCCGATATCACATTCGACAAGGAAATTACCATCGACCTGGGCGGTGCCACCGCGCGCCTTTTCTGGATGGGCATGGCTGCGCACACGCAGGCAGACGAGTTGATCGACGTCGAGCCAGACAGCACGCTGATTTCCGGTGACATTGTGCAAAACAAAACGCTTCCCAACCTGCCGGATCAATACGCCAGCATGAAGGGCTGGGTAGAAACTCTCGCGCAGCTGCGGCAACACCCGAAATGGCAGCACATCGTGCCGGACCATAGCCCGGCCGGCGACGGATCGCTGGTCGAGGAGGATTATCAGTTTTTCTCGCAGCTTCAGACGCGCGCGCTGGAACTGAAGCGCCAAGGAAAGTCAGCCGATGAAGCCGGGCAAACGCTGCTCGCCGAATTCAAGATGAAATTTCCCGATTGGCCAAACCTGAATGCCCTGCCCAACGTGGTGAAGCACATCTACGCCGAAAACCCGTGATCATCTGGCAAAAGTCGTGCGCAGCGATTAGTGCAGGATGATGGCGGGCAGGCCGTAGCCGCTGTAGGTGACGCCAGCGGACGGAATCGAGATGGGAAACGTAATCGCGCCGCTGGAGCTGGTGGAGCTGGAGACGGCGCTCGAAAGCGCGAGCGGAGCCGTGCCGCCGTAGGCAATTTTTGCGGTAGTCGCATTGCCGGTGAAGGCGAAAATGTATGCGCCGCCGGGTAAGGTCACCGTTCCCTGCGTGCAGACCTGGTCGTTTGCGCCGCCGGCCGTCAAATTCACGGCCGTGATCGAACATTTCACGTTGCCTGAAGCGTCCGTGATCGCCCAGCTGTAGAAATCGCTGGTACTGGAATCGGTCGTCGATACGTCGACGGTGAGATGCGAAAACTGAATCGACGGCAAGTAGATCACCGACACATTGACGGCATTTGCCGAGCTAGCTGCTTCTCCCGCCGATGAAAACCCAATCGCGTATTTCGTGAACAGTGCCGGGCACGGCGCGCCGGAATCCTGAATATTTGTTACGGTGCCCG
>JASHRI010000361.1 GCA_030037435.1 Candidatus Acidiferrales bacterium
CGCCGCCCGCAACACGGTGTTGCGTTACTTACCTCTCTTTTGCGCCAGTTATTTGCGGCGTTTGGCGGCCGTCGTCGGGGATCAGATTCGCCGTGAGGCAGCGCTTTTGATAAGATGAGCCCACCTATGATTAAAGACACGCCCGATCTGCGTCGTATGAGCCGTTCGCTCGAAGAGACCGACCCGGAAATTGCCCAGGCAATTGCCGATGAGGTGCACCGCCAGGCGACTGGTCTGGAGCTGATCCCTTCCGAGAATTTCGTATCCGAGGCAGTGCTCGAAGCGATGGGCTCGGTGTTCACCAACAAATACGCCGAAGGCTATCCCGGTAAGCGCTACTACGGCGGCTGCGAATATGCCGACCGCGCCGAGCAGTTGGCCATCGACCGCGCCAAGGCTCTCTTTGGCGCCGAGCATGCCAATGTGCAGCCTCACTCCGGCACGCAGGCCAATATCGCGGTCTACATGACCGCGCTCAAGCCCGGCGATAGGGTTCTCGGCATGAATCTCGCCCACGGAGGCCACCTTACGCACGGCCATCCGCTGAATTTTTCCGGCATCACGTACAAATTCGTGCCGTACGGCGTAGCCAAGGAAACCGAGACGATCGATTACGACGAGCTTGAGCGGCTGGCTCGCGAGCACCAGCCGAAAATGATCGTCGCGGGTGCAAGCGCCTATTCGCGCACCATTGACTTCCCGCGAATGGCCCAGATCGCGCAAGCGGTGGGCGCCATACTCTTCGTCGACATGGCGCACATTGCCGGGCTCATCGCCGCAGGCGTGCATCCCAGCCCGGTTCCCTATGCGGATTTCGTTTCCACCACTACGCACAAGACGCTGCGCGGCCCGCGCGCCGGGATGGTTTTGTGCCGCGAAAAATATGCCAAAGACCTCGACCGAGCGGCGTTTCCCGGAATTCAGGGCGGCCCGCTGGTGCACATCATTGCGGCGAAGGCCGTGTGCCTGAAGGAGGCGGCTGAGCCGGGATTCCGCGAATACCAGAAGCAAGTGGTGGCGAATGCAAAGGCTTTGGCAGCCGCGATGGCTCGACGCGGTTTCCGCATCGTCAGCGGCGGAACGGACAATCATCTTTTCCTGGTGGACGTCTACTCGCGCGGGCTTACGGGCAGCGTGGTGCAGCCGGCGCTCGACCGCGCGGGCATCACGGTGAACAAAAACTCGATTCCCTTCGATCCCCTGCCGCCGCTGAAGGCCAGCGGAATCCGCATGGGCACTCCCGCCATCACCACGCGCGGCATGCGCGAGCCGGAAATGGACAAAATCGCCGGTTGGATCGCGGAGGTGCTGGAGCATCTCGAAGATGCAAGCGCCGTACAGCGCGTGCGAGGCGAAGTTGCGGCATTCGCCGCGCAATTCCCTCTTTACGCTCGGCGGCTTGAAGCCGCGGAGGCCGCACTCTCAGCCGCACGCGCGGCCCGATGATTTCCGTCGCGACTTTTCAAAGCTAGATTTACTGGACGATTCGGATTTCGAGTTCGGAGGCGCGGCCGTCGCGAATGTGAAACGCGCGGACGGGCTGCGGCGCATCGTCGTGAGGCGAAACGATGAAATACGCCTCTTCGGAATAGAAGGCGAGCTCAATATCGCGCGCCGATGGCTCGTTCTTGCCATTCGGGTGCGAATGATAGATGCCCAGGAATTCGAGTCCCGCGGTGCGGAAATCGCGCATCAGCCGGACGATCTCTTTAGGCGCAATTTCGTAGTTTCTTGCCGGCTCGACCGAGACGTTTGTCGCCGGAAACGCGTGCGTAATCACTCCTTTGCGCCCCGCCAGCATTCCGCAGCATTCCAGGTGCGGCTCTCGCCGCGCCTGCGACACCAGCTCCGGGCCAATCGCGCTTCGAATTGAAATCACGCCGGACACAACCAAAGTCTATAACGAATTTTGCAGCGAAAGCTCGAATGGCTAGAGAATGGACAGCGAAGCAAACGCTGTGAGCTGCGCGGGGAGCGCGAACCGGATCGCGGGAGCACGCCTGGGGAACGCGCTTCCGCGATCGGATCACTCAAATTGTGCGCTAGGCCTTTTGCGCCTGGCGGCGGAGAAACGTGGGGACGTCGAGATCGTCCGCCGGCACTTCGCGCGGAATATCGGCGACATTGCGCGCCACCTGCTGGACGACCGTGGTCTGCGGCGGAGCCACCACTGGAGTTTGCTCGCGCCCCGATTTCCACGTCTTTGGCAGATACGACGGACGAGCGTTGGTCTTCTTGCCAGCCACTTCGCGGAAGCCTGCGGCGATCACCGTGATCTTCACGGATTCCTTCATCGCATCGTCTTGCACCGCGCCGAAGATGATGTTGGCATTCTCGTGCGCGGCCTTCTGGATGATCGACGATGCTTCGTGAATTTCGTGCAGCGAAAGCGTGGACGAGCCGGTGACGTTGATCAGGATGCCCTGCGCGCCATTGATGCAGTTGTCTTCGAGCAGCGGGCTATTGATGGCGCGATTGGCGGCGTCGATCGCGCGATTCGAGCCGGAGGCGACGGCGGTGCCCATAACCGCGTAGCCCTGGCCGGACATGATGGTTTTCACGTCGGCAAAGTCGCGATTGATAATGCCGGGAATGGTGATGATGTCGCTGATGCCCTGCACGGCCTGACGCAGGATGTCGTCTGCGATACGGAACGCCTCGAAGAAGCTGGTGCCCTGCTCGACGCATTCCATCAGCCGCTCGTTGGGGATCACGATCACCGTGTCGACGCAGCCGATGAGCTCGGCGAGCGCCTGCTCGGCCTGCTGCATGCGGCGCTTGCCCTCGAACGCGAACGGTTTCGTGACGACAGCGACAGTGAGCGCGCCGAGTTCGCTCGCAAGGTTGGCGACAACCGGCGCGGCGCCGCTGCCGGTGCCGCCACCGAGACCCGATGTGACGAACACCATGTCCGATCCGTCGAGCGCTTCGAGAATTTTTTCGGTGTCCTCTAGCGCCGCTTTGCGGCCGACCTCGGGATTTGCGCCCGCGCCGAGCCCCTTGGTCAACTTGGCGCCGAGCTGCAATTTCACCGGCGCCTGCGAAAGCTTCAGCGCTTGCAGGTCAGTGTTCGCCGCGATGAATTCCACGCCCTCGACCTTGGCGCGTATCATGCGGTTCACGGCGTTCGACCCGCCGCCGCCGACGCCGATTACTTTGATCTTGGCTCCGTCCTGCTGTTCTTCGATGAAAGAAACGCGAATTTGCGACTCCCGTGCTGCTGATTCCTTTGGCGTCATTCTGCCTCCCCCAGTTCAAACTTGTCTTGATACTTCGTTACCGCCCTCCGAACCCTCTGCGAACTCCCCGAAAATCGCCGCCTACGCCCCCGCGAACATACTTTTCAACTTGCCCATAATTCCCGCGGGGCGCGCGCCAGCAAGGCGCCGCGTGCGCGCCCCGTAGAGCACCAGCCCCACGGCCGTGGAATACTCGGGCCGGGAAACCTCTTCGCTCATCTCCGACAAGCCGCGTGGCACAGCCACGCGTACAGGCAGATTGAAAAGCCGTTCCGCGAGTTCGAGCAAGCCGCGGAGCTGCGCGCCGCCGCCGGTCAAAATGATTCCGGCGGGAATCTGCAACTGAAGACCGCTGCGGCGCAGCTCGTCGCGAATGAGCATCAGCAATTCCTGCGCGCGCGGCTCGACGATCTCGGAGAGCATGCGAGCAAAAATCGTGCGCGGCGGACGGTCGCCTACGCTCTGGATTTCGATCGCCAGATCTTGCGCCGCCATCTCGCGGATCGCGACGGCATATTCGCGCTTGATTTTCTCGGCTTCAGGAATCGGCGTTCGCAAGCCGACGGCGAGATCGTTGGTGAAATGATCGCCGCCCACGGGAATCGCCGCGGTGTGCCGGACCACGCCGCCGGTATAGGCGATCAGTTCGGTGGTGCCTCCGCCAATATCGAGCAAGCACGATCCCAATTCGCGCTCGTCCTGCGTGAGGCAGGCTTCCGCCGAAGCCAAAGGTTCGAGCACCGTATCGTCGACGCGCACGCCCGCGCGGTTGACGGCGGTAACAATGTTTTGGGTTGCCGTGCCCGAAGCCGTGACGATATGAACATTGGCCTCGAGGCGCTGGCCGACCATGCCGATCGCATCGCGGATGCTGTCTTGGGCGTCGAGGAAAAATTCCTGCGGCAACACGTGCAGGATTTCGCGGTCTTCCGGCAGCGACACGCCGCGCGCAGCTTCGATAGCGCGGCGCACGTCGTCGCGCTGCACGTCACGCGGCCGGCTGCCCACCGTGATTCCACCGCGGCTGTTCACTCCTCGCACGTGGCTGCCGGCAACGCCGATGAGCGCGGATTCCACGGGCACGCCGACAATCGCTTCCGCCTCTTCGACGGCGCGCCGGATCGAGCTGACAGCGAGATCGAGGTTCACGATCTGTCCCTTGCGCCAGCCTTTCGATTCCGCAGCGCCGAGGGCCGCGAATTTCACTGCGCTGTCGTCGTCCTGCTCGCCAATCAGCGCGCACGTTTTCGTGCTGCCAATGTCGAGCGCCACGATATGCCGATCTTTCTTGTTCAACTTCGCCGCTCCTTATTTCTCCGTGTCAATCTATCCAGGACGCCTGGCACTTCGCGCCACGGCTTGCTTCGGCGTCGCCGCGGACGCCGCCGTTGCGTCCGAATTCACCACAGCTTCGCCGCCAAATCGCAAATCGACGGAAACGACATGGCCGGCCGTGGCACGCCACTGATGAATGTTGCCGATCAGGGTTTCGTATTTCGTGGCGAAATCGCCATCGCCAAAATGGACCAGCACGGGCGAACCCGGCTGCGGCGCTTCAAGACCGCTGGTGGGCGAGCCTGCACCCGGATAAGAATCGAGACCCGTCAGCGTGGCGCGCAAATCATTGGCGTCCGTAAGATCGACTTCGCTGACCTGATCCATGGCGCCTGGGCGCGCGGACTCAATCTGCTGCGTAAATCCCGAGAAAAGCTGCATGCGCTGCTCGCGATCGGCAGCCGGCATGTTGGCGTCGATTCCAGTGACAACTGGAAAATGAAAATTCGCTTCGAGCGGACGATCGAGAATTACGCCGTGAGCGTCGACCAAGGCCATCTCGGTTCCCTGGCGAAGGAAAGCCACGGGTGTGCGCTCCGTGATTTCCACCTGAATTTTGTTGGGCAGAACACGCCGCACAACGGCGTGCTCGACCCAGGGAATCTCGTCGATTTCGGCGCGGCGCCTTTCCAGCGGAATGAGCAGAACGCTTTTATTGCGGTCCGCCGCGAAAATCTCGAGAACGCTCGCGCGATCGAGGAAGTGATTTCCCGAAATACTGACTTGCTCGGGATGAAGCAAAGCCATCTCCGGCGAATACATCAAGAAATTGCCGCAGTCGTAGACCACCCACGCGCCGGCAAGGCCAACGGCAGTCCACATCGCCACGCGGAGATACGTTTGCCATGCTTTGCGGCCGAACTTCCGGCGCTTGATTTCGAGCGGCTTTTGCCGACGAAGATACTTCGGCTCCTCGTCCGTGAGAACTTCCTGCGGATACGGTTCCGGATCGACGATCTTCAGTTTTGCCAGAAGATCACCTCGTTTTCGAGTTCCACACCGAACGCGCCGTGCACACGCTCGCGGACGTCGTCGATCAGCTTCATCATGTCGGAGCAGCTGGCATGACCGGTATTGACGAAAAAATTGGCGTGACGGTCGCTGACCATGGCGTCGCCCACCCGATGGCCCTTGAGCTGCAGCTCGTCGATCATGCGTCCCGCCGATCCGCCCGGCGGATTTTTGAAAATGCAGCCCGCGCTCTTTTGATTGAGCGGCTGGCTGGCACGCCGCTTTTCGTTGCACACGCGAATGCCGGCCAAAATCTCGCGATAAGGCTTCGAGGCCAGCTCGAGCGTGACGCGCAGCATCACGTCGTCGGGGGCAAACGACGTGTGGCGATAGTCGAAATGAATGTCCGCGCCGCGCAGCGTCTCAATCTCGCCCTTGGACGCGCGATACAGTTCGACTTCGCGGACAAGCGGGCCGATCTGCGTGCCGTACGCTCCGGCGTTCATTCGCAGCGCGCCGCCCACGCTGCCGGGCACGCCGATCAGTCCTTCCATGCCGCCCAGATCGTGCTTCGCGCAGAACGTGACCATGCCGCCGAGGTCGGCGGAGGCATCGACATAAGCGGTGTTGCCCTCAACGCGCATGCCGGGTTTGGCCTTCGGCAGATGCAGCACCACCCAGGGCAGTTCGCCATCGGCGATCAGCACGTTGGTGCCGCCGCCGAGGAAACGGTGCGGGATTTTTCGCGCGTCCAGCAAGCGCATCACATCCGGAATCGTTTCGTAACGCTCGAGCAGAAGCTCATGTGTGGTGCCGCCGATGCCCAGCGAAGTTTCGTCGGCAAGAGAAATACCCTGGCGCACATCCACGCCGAGTTTCCGCAACTCCGCAACCGTCTTTTCGTCAATCCGCATGCGAACTGGAAATCCTTGCATCGAGCAGCATGGCGAGTTCCTCCGTGACGCGGCCGACGCTGCCGGCGCCGATGGTGAGGATTGCGTCGCCGGCGCGCGCCTCGCGCAGCATGAACTCGATTCCGCCCTGCAATGTGCTCGAATAAACGACGTTCTTATGGCCCGCCGCGCTGATTGCTTCGGCCAGGTGCTCGCCGGTGATTCCCGCGATCGGGGCTTCGCCGGCGGCGTAGATGTCGGTCAAAACCAAAACATCCGCCAGGTTGAAAGAAAGGCAGAAATCGTCCCAGAGAATTTGGGTGCGGGTATAGCGGTGTGGCTGGAAGAGCACCAGCAGCCGCCGATAGCCGCAGAGGCGCGCGGCATCGAGCGTGGCGCGAATCT
>JASHRI010000033.1 GCA_030037435.1 Candidatus Acidiferrales bacterium
AGGATGGATCATGGGCTCCGCGAATCCTCTCGCTAGAAATTGTCGAGCTGCTGCTGATAGCCGTCGAAATTGCGGCGCACTTCGCCCAGTGAATCGCCGCCAAATTTTTCCAGGAACGCTCCGGCAAGAGTGAGTGCGACCATCGCCTCTCCTGCGACTCCGCCGGCCGGGACCACGCAAACGTCGGAGCGCTCATATGCCGCCTTGACCTCTTCCTTTGTGTTCAAATCCGCGGTAAGGAGCGCACGGCGAAGGGTCGAGATAGGTTTTAGATAGCCTCGCACGACCACGTCCTCTCCGTTGGTGATGCCGCCTTCGAGCCCGCCGGCACGATTTGATGCGTGAACAAAACGCTTGCGGTCGCGATCGTAGCGGATCTCGTCTTGCACTTCAGATCCGTAGCTGCCTGAATTCGAGACGCCAGTGCCAATCTCAACGGCCTTCACGGCCTGGATCGACATGATCGCACGAGCGAGCTTCGCATCGAGTTTTTCATCCCACTGAACGTGTGTGCCGAGGCCAGGCGGGATGCCGCGGGCAACGACTTCGAAAATCCCCCCCACTGAATCGCCCGCGCGCAAGACGTGATCCACCTCCGCTTTCATTTTCGCTTCTGTCGAGGGGTCCACACAACGAAGCGGGGAATCGAGATTATCGCAGATCGACGCAATTTCCTCCCAGCTTGCCGCGCGCTCGAGGCGCACATGGCCCACGGCGACGGTGTGGCTCAAAACGGCGGCGCCGAATTCGCGAAGCAACAGTTTGGCCAAAGCGCCGGCTGCCGTGCGGGCTGCAGTTTCGCGTGCGGAAGCGCGCTCGAGCACATAGCGCGCGTCATGAAAGTTGAATTTCTGCGCGCCGGGCAAATCAGCATGGCCAGGACGCGGAGCGGTCAAGCGGCGCTGCGCATCCTCCGCGCCTTCGCTGTCCTCGACCGGCATCGCTTTCTCCCAATTCTTCCAGTCACGATTTTCGATGCGCAAGGCGATCGGCGCGCCGATGGTCTTGCCATGGCGCACACCGGCGAGGATGTCCGCCTGGTCCTTCTCGATGCGCTGCCGGCCACCGCGCCCATAGCCGAGCTGGCGGCGGTGCAGCTCGCGCGCGATGAAATCAAGGTCTACAGGAACGCCGGCAGGAAGGCCAGAAATCCAGGCGACGAGCGCCTGCCCGTGTGACTCTCCGGCGGTGACGAATCTCAGCATGTTCAGTGACGCCTTAACGGCGGGAGCAAACCGAGAATTCTACCGGAGGCACGGGCGTGCGTAAAGGCCGCGGCGCGAGAGAGACGAGCGGCATACCTATTTTTGAAAGGTCGCGCGAACGGTCGGTTGCGGGTACTGGGTCAGTTTGAATTTTAACTGCTTGTGTCACGATCAAGAAAATTCAAACTGACCCGCTATGCTGTCGCGGGATTGCTTGACGGCTTGCACAGTGAACGTTAGGCTTTCGAGGACTCCCGCCACGGCCCGCGGCGGCGCGTCAGACAATGCCCGAACAATACGAAGCGCGATCGCCCATATCCTTTCTCGGGAACGCACTTACACACTGGATACTTTCCGTCCAGGAATACACTCTGCTGGCGTTCGAATCACTGATCAACATATTTACTCCTCCTCTCTATTGGAACGATGCTCTGCAACAAATGGATTCGATCGGCGTCGGCTCGCTCGGAATCGTCGCCTGCGTCTATTTTTTTATCGGCGGCGTGATGGTGATACAAACGGCCGCGCAGTTTGAACGCTTCGGTCAGACGGCGCTGACCGGCGACGCCGTTTCGCTGGCTCTGGTGCGCGAGCTGGGCCCCGCGATCACTGCGCTGTTGGTGGCGGGCCGCAACGCCTCGGGGATCGCGTCTGAGTTGGGCTCGATGGTCGTGACCGAGCAAGTGGACGCGATGCGCGCGCTGGGCACAGATCCGATACGCAAGTTGATGACTCCGCGCGTCATTGCGATGATTACCATGGTGCCGCTGCTGGTGGCCGTGGCGGACCTGGTCGGCCTTATCGGCGGCTTCGTGGTGGCGTACTTCTCGCTGCGGCTTGGCGCGGTACAATTCTGGACGCGGGCCGTGGATGCGCTGGCCTTCGGCGATATCGCGCAGGGCTTCGTAAAATCTGTGGTGTTCGGTTTCATCATTTCAACGGTGGCTTGTTATCAAGGATTGCGAGTTAAGGGCGGCACACAAGGCGTCGGACGGGCGACAACGTCGTCTGTGGTCGTCTCGTCTGTGCTGGTACTGATTGCCGACTTCTTTTTGGCGAAATTGCTGTTGTTCGCATTCCGCTAAGACCGCGAGCCGCGCACAACCCCTCTACGAATCTTCAAGTTTCCATCTATAATTCTGGCATGACGCACCCCGCCCGCCCGGCGTCGGACCGCGACATGACCACAATTGTGCCGGGTGAACCACTCGTTGCCTTCAAGGATGTACACATCGGATTTGAGGACCAAGAAGTGCTCCGCGGAATCTCGTTTGAAGTGTGGCCGGGCGAGACCAAAGTTTTGCTCGGCGAGACCGGCGCGGGCAAGACACTGATCATGAAATTGGCGGTGGGACTGATCCGAGCGGACTCGGGACGCATTTGGGTGATGGGCCACGACGTCGACGAAATGCCGGAGCGGGAGCTGCTCGACTTCAGGCGCCACGTGGGATTCGTATTTCAGGAAGGAGCGCTGTTCGATTCGCTGACAGTGCGAGACAACGTCGCATTCCGTCTCAACGAAGAACGTGTGAGCAATTCCGAGGTCGATAAGCGCGTACAAGAGGTGCTGCGATTCGTGGAAATGGAATCTGCGATTGACCTGTTCCCCGCGGAACTGTCCGGCGGCATGCGCAGAAGAGTTTCCATTGCCCGCGCACTGGCGGACCGGCCGCCGCTGGTCTTTTACGATTCTCCCACTGCCGGCCTCGATCCCGTGACCTCGCAGACGATTATCACTCTGATCTTGCGCGGACGCGATCTGCAGGGCGTGACTTCACTGTTAGCCACGCATCGGGTGCAGGATGCGTTCGGATTGGCTCGGTTTCAATTTGACGAAAAGACTGGACGGGTCGTGCCGGTCGCTAAAAATGGTTCGAGCTCCAGCCGGCCGGAATATGCAGCGGCGCAGGAGGCATTGGACGGCAACCGGCCAACCAATGTACTGGTATTGCGAGACGGGCAGATTTATTTCGAAGGCGCGGCAATAGAGGTGTTGCATTCATCGGACGAATACCTGAAGAGGTTTTTAGCTTCCGCGGAATAGAGCACTCAGAACGGAATTCGGAGGAGGAACGCGATGGCGCAACGAAAGCAATTGACGTGGGCTGAACTTCGCGTGGGCATCTTTGTACTGGTCGGCTTGGCCATTCTCGTGGTGGCGATTTTCTACGTCACTGCAGGATCGGGCTTGATAGGGCCGAAATACCGGTTACTCACGTACCTGCCGGAGGTCGACAACTTGCAGACAGGTGCTCCGGTGGACATCGACGGCGTGGAGGTAGGCAACGTGCAATCCATCGGCCTGACGCCGCACCCGACCGACCGCGACCACAGCATCACGCTGGTCATGCGGATTAGCAAGAAATTCCAGGATGAGATTCGATCAGACTCAACCGCGAGCCTGGTGACCGCGGGATTGCTCGGCAACCGCTACGTGACGATCTCGCGCGGCCTGACGGGATCGGTGATTCCGTCTGGTGGGGCAGTGCCCGGCACAGAGGAGAAAGCAATACAGCAGGTGGTGGAGCGCGGCGCGGACCTGATGGAAAACCTGGGGGCGCTGACGGACGACGTACGCGGGATCGTCGATGAAATACAAAAGGGCAACGGAACGCTCGGAAAGCTGATGAATGACCCATCTCTCTACAATCACCTGAACGCCACGGCCGCCAAGCTAGACACTATGGTGGCTTCCATACAGCAGGGGCAGGGAACGCTGGGCAAACTGGTGAGCTCGGATGATTTGTATAACAAAGTGGATGCAACGGCCGGGCATCTGCAAGACGTGACGGCCGCTGTCCAGGATCAGAAAGGGACCATGGGAAAGCTGATCTACGATCCGAGCGCCTACGACGAGATTAAGGGAGCGGCGCAGAAGGGAAATGCGTTGCTAGGTGACGTGCGCGCGGGGAAAGGCACGCTTGGCAAATTGACCACCGACGACACGTTGTATACGAACCTGCGCGACGCTTCGGCTAACGTGCGCGACGCCACCGCCAAGCTCAATTCGAATCAAGGCACGATGGGCAAGTTTTTTACCGATCCGGCGTTCTATGACAACATGACCGGGCTTACCGGAGACATGCGGCTGCTGATCAGCGACTTCCGCCAGAACCCAAAGAAGTTTCTCCACATCAAGCTGGGAGTATTCTAGCTCGCCGGAAGCGGTCGACGCCAATCGGGCTGGATGTCGCAGTGCTCGCGTCACTTAGGGGCTAGCGCGGAGCATTATCCCGTGCGTAACTTCGGGACTTTCGTACCATTTTACCCACCGTTCGCTCTAGTACAATCAGTACAGCGAGCGAAACATGTCAGTCCTCCCAGGTGAGTCGACGGTGTCCACCGAGTCGAACATACCGAACGCCCGCGCCTTCATCAGAAGCCTGAATGTATTGCTTAAGTTCGCCAGGCTCTATGGTTTAGACCATGCCCGCTCGGCCGGCCAGTTCGAGGTCAGCTGGAGCGAGCTGAAGGATGCGGTACGAGCGGCCGGAGAATCAGGCCTATTGCTGGGCGCGTCCGGGTCCCAACTCCTCCTTGACGGGGTGCCGCTGGAGGCCACCTTTGCCGAACGGAGCTTTGCCGACCTGCTGAGCGCCGCTGGGGTGGCCAGTATCTGCTTTTACAGGACCGTGGAGCGGGATGAATTTGTCAGCCTCGTTAAAGCATTTATGGAGACTGGCGCCAAAGCAGCGTCTCTTTCGGACCGGCTCGAGCGATTCTTTGGCAAGGGAAGCACGGGGGGGATACGGGTAAACGAAATCCGCTTTGTCGCCGAGGACGCGGGCTTTTCCGAAGCGCGAATGGCCGCGCAGCTGACGGCTAAGACTTTGGGCGCGGACGCCGACCGAGTGCAGGATTGGTTTCGCAGCCCAGAGAAGATGATTCAGCTGATCGCCGCAGCCGAAGGGTCTCACGGTGGGCCGGGGGGGCCTGGATCGGGCGGAGGACCGGGAACTGGAACAGGGACGGGCATAGGAACCGAATCGGGATCGGGCGCGGGATCTGGGATTGGCCCCGGCGGCGGAACAGGAATGGCCGGCGGAATGGGAATCGCGGAAAGCGCGCCATCAGGGATGGCCACGGGTGGAGGGCTTTCAGGTCCTGGCTCGGGTGGCGGCGGGTATTTTGTCGCGCCGCAGGGAGGCGCGTCGATCACCCTTCCGCCCCTCGGCGAGACCGAGATGCAGAGCCTGCTGCGATTACTCGCGCAGTTTGGCGAGGCGACGCACGGCAAAGGCGGACAGCCACTTGACGAGTCGATCTGGCAGCAGAAGTTCGCCGGGCTGCCGCAAAACGCACAGGTAACGCTTAGACAAGCGCTGGCAACCGTCGCTGCGCAGACGCCCTCGGCGAAGGTGGACGAGGGCATGCTGCTGCAATTGGCGGAGAGCCTGGCGATTCGATTCGCGCTCGATCGATTCGAACGAGGCGAAGTGCGTGTGAATGCCGTGCGGCAGATGCTCGAGCAGATGGGCAAGGAACTCGAGACGTTGCGAAAACTGCTGAAGGCGCGCGAGGAGAAGATGGCCAGCGCCGGGATTTCCGTCGAGTCGCACGCCGACCTGCTCGACCGGCAATTCTGGGCCAAAGTGCCGGAATCAGGCAAACGAGCCGTGCTGACTTCTCCCGAGGCATGGTGCATTCCACCGCGAAACATTCAGCAATATGTGGAGGAACTGCTTGGACGCGGCGAATCGGATGCCGCCGGAGACATTCTGCTTAAGTACGCGGCCTGCGTGCGCAACAAAGACGCGGAGGCGCGCAAAAAGGCCGCGATCGGGCTTGGACAGCTCGCCGAACTCTACAGCAAGGCCGCGAGCCAGCGATTGCAAGATGCGTTGGCGCAAATCGGCCAACAAATGGCCGCAGAGAAAGACGGCGAATTACAAACACTGTTGAGCGCCGCGTTTGTGCGGCTTAGCCAGGAAGCGGCGCAGCGACGCTATTACCGGGCCATGCAGCAGGCGCTCGATTCGCTGGCCGATCTTGAAGAGATGCGCCCCACATGGGTGCAAAGTTTGCGTCCGCGCATTGGTGTGGAAAATCGCCTTCCGGAATTCATCGAAGAAGCGATCACGGCGGAGGCGATGCCCGAAGGGTTGACGGGCGTGCTGATGCGCGTGCCGGAAGGAGCGGCCGAGCATTTGGCGGTCCGGTTGGCGCGGGCGGGAAGGCGGAGCGAACGCGAGAGCATCGTGGCGCTAGCGAAAGCCGTGGGAAACGCGTGCAACCGGCATTTAAACGACGTGCTGAAATCAGAGCCAGCGGCCAAGGCAGCGACCGTCGTAGGATTGTTGAGCCGGCTGGACCCGGCGGCAGCGAACGATCTGCTTCCCCAGAGGTTGCGTCATGGCGGGCGCAGTTTCCACGACGCGATTGTGCGACAACTTTCGGTTGCCGGAGCGCCGGAACGCGGCCGGCTGTTGGCGAATTCGATCGAACTATTCGATCCGATGGTGCTGCCGCTCGCGCTGGACGAGATCGGAATGTGCGGGGATGCGAGCACGGCGCCGAAACTGCTGCGCCTGGCCGAGGGTGAAATTCTGCCGGAAGGTGCGGATTACCTGCGGGTGAAAGCGATCGAAGCGCTCGGCCGGATGCGGGCGCCAGCCGCTGCAGGACATCTGCGAAAACTAGTCGAGGCGCGAAAGGCTTTCGGATGGGCGTATCCGGAAGAGATTCGCACGGCTGCCGCGCAAGCGCTGATGAAGCTCGATCCGGAGTGGATGCAGGCGTTTGTGCCACAGTCGGGCTTGAACCCAAAGGTGCTGGCGCTGGCGCCGCTCGATCCGATTCCGGAACGCGACGTGGTTCGGCACAGGCGTTATCGCCGCATTCGACTGCCGCGTAATGTGCCAGCGGTGATCACATCGCCGCGCGGAAAATATTCCTCCGCGATCAGCGTGCTGAGCCTCGAGGGTGGATTGCTGAGCGGAGA
>JASHRI010000034.1 GCA_030037435.1 Candidatus Acidiferrales bacterium
ACGCCGGCTTCGGCCAGTTTTTCCTTGAAGGTCGTGGCGACGGAGACGCTGTCGAAAACGGCATCGACGGCCACACCGGCGAGCATTTTCTGTTCGGCGAGCGGGATGCCGAGCTTTTCGTACGTGTCGCGAAGCTCGGGGTCGAGATCGTCGAGGCTTTTCAGCGCCGGCTTCTTCTTGGGCGCCGAATAGTAAGAGATGTCCTGGTAGTCGATGGGGCCGTAATGAATGTTGGCCCATTTCGGCTCGGCGTCTTTTTTCTCGAGCGATTCCCAGTGGCGATAGGCTCGCAAGCGCCATTCGAGCATAAATTCGGGTTCGTTCTTTTTGGCGGAGATGAAACGAATGATGTCTTCGTTGAGTCCCTTGGGCGCGCGGTCCTCGGCGATGGGGGTTACGAAGCCCCACTTGTATTCCTGCTGGGCGAGTTCGCGGATTGCGTCGGTATTCGAACTCATTGAATTCTCCCGGATGCAATGATCGGCAGGCTTTTGCCTTGTGCATCCTTGATACTGGTGAGGTGCAACGGGTGCGCGAGATCGGAGAGCGTGATTTTTTCGAGCACGCCTCGGACGGCGCGGTTGATGATCTGTTGGTTGCTCTTGATGGGGCAGCAGGGCTCGAGGTCGCACAGGCCGGTGACTTCCGTGCTGCAATCGGTGAGAGCCATGGGGCCTTCGATGGCAGCGATAATTTCAACCAGAGAAATTGACTGCGCCGGCTTGGCAAGCACGTAGCCGCCCTTGATTCCGCGATGGGACACGAGAAGGCCGCTCTGCAAAAGCTGCTTCAGCAGCTTGCTGACGGTCGAGACGGGCAGGCGAGATTCCGCGGCGAGATCGCGCGCGGTACGCAACAGATCCGTATCGCCACGGGCGATGTAGGTCATCAAGACCAGCCCGTAGTCCGTTAATTTTCCAAGCCTTACCATGTTTGTATCCCCCGGCAGGCCAATATAGCACCAAACCAGTCCCATATCATCTTAGCAGCGGGTCATGTGAGTTGCAAGGGTGGATTCGAAGGCCGCGCGCGGCTAACAGGAACCTCAGGGGTTAAAACCCCTGAGGTTGGACCTTAGTTTCGGCACGGCTGAAGCCGTGCCCTGACGAACGGCTCGATTCGGAGTGAAGCCTGACGAAGAGCCAGTTGAAGGACGGCTCAAGACCGCGTGACGAGCAATGGGTGCTGATAGAACTGAGGTCGGAAATTGACGAACTGCTGCTCGCGGAGATAGCTTCGAGAGGTTTGGCTCCTGGTGCTACTCTCCAGAACGCGGAGAGCAGCACCAGGAACTGAATGCGTGTCAGCCGATCAGAAGATCAGTTTCAATCCGAACTGGATCTCGCGTTGGCTGCCTGAGCCGGCTGCGCCGGCGCTCGTGGCGGTGATCCAACCGTAGGTCGGACTCGGGATGCCAACATCGGATCCGCCCGGTAGAGCCAAGCTCACAACGTTGAGGTCGGGATTCGGAGCGACGAAGTCCGTACGGTTCGGAAGGTTGAAGAACTCGGCTCGGAATTCGGCGCTGAGCCGCTCGTTGATTTTCGTGACCTTAATCAATGAAAAGTCCAAATTGATCAAGCGCGGGCCGTAAAGCGTGTTCTGCCCGAGATCGCCCAGAGTGCCGACGGGTTCAAGCGTGTAGCAGGTGGAGCTGATCCACTGCGGTTCCATGTAAGGTACGCCAGGACCGAGAGCTCGCTTCTTCACGTATGGATCGCAACCCGGTGTCACGTTTGGGCGGGTCGATGCAACGTTGTTGAAGAGCCCGGCCTGGTCGAAACCATCGCTGACGGCGAAAGGCGTGCCGCTCTGGGCAGTGAAGATTCCGCTCAACCTCCAACCCTCCACGAGGCGGTTTCCTTTAAACGGCAATGTGTAGACGACGTTGGCGCCGAGGTTATGTCGTAGATCGAAGTTGCAGTTGCCATAGTCGTATGTCCGATCATAAGGATCAAGCAGACCAGTGGCGCCTTCCTCCAATCCGTAGGTTCCGGAGGCATCAGTCAGGCAATGGGAATAGGTGTAGGAAACCTGCATGGTTATTCCCCTGGCAGCCTGCCGAGTCAGACTCACCTGAAGGGAATTGTAATTGGAGCTTCCTATGGTTTCGGCCTCATTGAGGGGGCCGTAATTACTGTTCACACGCGGTAGGATCGGCTGCACAGCACCAACCGTAAATGGGGCCCCGACGTAAGCGCCGAAAACGCAGCTCGACAAATTGCCGTTTGCAACCGTGGGCGTGCACGGCGAGCCAGTCGGCGTGGCGCACGCGGCGGTAGGATCTCCGCCACAACCGGCCACAGCCGACGTGCTCGTTAACGATGGATTCGCATTTATCTGGTCGAACAGATGCACGCCGCGAGAACCCACGTACCCTACGGTTAGGACCGTTCCTTGTCCGAGAGCCCGCTGCACGTTGAGGTTCCACTGTTCCTGGTAGGGCGCGACGTTGGTGTTGTATGGCACGCCGTCGCCGAGGCTGGTGCATCCGATGCTGTTGTTGGCGAGATTATTCGCGGCGCACGCGGTGGGCTCGTCTTGTGGCGGTAGAGGAGCAGCATCCGGCACCCCGTTCGCCGGGTTTATGAAGGCATTCGGGAAGCCCTGTGTGCCGACAGGAAACTGGTGATAATTGAAGGGTGGGGAGAAGTAGTAAGCAGACGCGTAGGTCCGGGGAGCAACCGGATCAGAGAAGATTCCAAAACCGGCTCGAATTGAGGTTTTCTGGTCTCCGAAAGGAGCCCAGGCCAAGCCTACGCGAGGATCGATATTCTTCCGATTCGGGCTGGTTTGAAAGACGTGACTGACCGCAGAGAATCCGCCGTTGCCATATGGCGGGTTTGGAATCGCGTAAAGCGGCCAGCCGGAGGGATTGGTGCCTAACTCATAGCGAATACCCAGATTCAGGGTCAGCCGTGAACTAACCTTCCAACTGTCGTTCAGGTAAGGATTGACGTCGATTTCTCGGAAGTACCGGTTTGGAGTGTCGGTAAATGGGCTGTTCGCCACCGCGTATCCAGTGCCGCCCGTTACCCCTTCCAGAAAACCCTGCAAGGTCCCGAACGAGTAATCGCCTCCGTATTCAAAAGGCGGGAAGATATTTGACTGGGGCCGCAGGACGTCCGCACCAAATGTGATCGTGTGGTTCCCCTTGGTCCAAGCCACGTCGTCGCCAAACCCGAAGGTATTCACCACGAGGATGTCGGAGACAAACTGGTTGCTACCCATACTCGTGATGGTAAAGCCGTCCGGGCTCACGGAGGCGTCTTCCGGAAAGCGGTTCGGGTTGAAATTCAAAGGATCGGAAGAAGCGGACAAGGTGCTGTGCGAGAACGACGACTCGTAGGTCCTGGTGAAGAAGAACCGAGCATTGTTGACGACATCCGCCGAGAAAATGTGCCGCTCTTGGACGGTCAGGAATTGATTCTTGTTGTTATCGACTTCCGGCCAATAGGGTGCGCCCGACCCAAAAAATCCGGTGAGCGGGAGGAGGTCGGATCCTCGGTCCATAACGTAGCGCGCGAAAAGGTTATCGTCCGGGGAAAGGGTATAGTCAACGCGCCCGAGGCCATAGTCTTCACTTGCCGTCGAGGTGGCGGTTACAGTCGTGAAGTAATAGCCGCCCTGGTCAACAGCACCTGCAGGAGGAGTAAAGGCCTTGTTGTAAAGGGCCAAGATGCCAGCTATGGCCGTTCCTGCGGCCGCTGTTTGGCCAGTCGCTCCACTTCCGAAGGGGGCTTCCGGCTCGATCGGATTACCGGCCGAGCCAACCGCAGGCCAGGTGCCTGACGGAGTCAGGCCAGTGCACACGGCTGAAACTGTGTTGACGGCGCCTGTTGGACCGGATCCGCCAGGTATGCCGCACGGCAGCTCATCTGATGCGAGGTAGGGTTCCGGAACACCCACGTTTGCCTCTGTGTCGCCGAGCGCCTGTCGCAAGCCTTCGTAGTTTACGAAGAAGAAGAGCTTGTTCTTTTTGATCGGGCCACCCAAGCTACCGCCGAACTGATTGCGGCGAAAGGCCGGCTTGTCCGGTTGTCCGCTACCCGTGAGATCGAAATAACTACGGGAATCGAGGGCAGAATTGCGAAGGAATTCGTACGCCGAACCGTGAAGCTCGTTGGTGCCAGATCTCGAGACGGAATTCATCACCGCAACGCCGCCGAATTGCGAGCTGTAGGTGTTCGTCAGAACTGTGAACTCCTGCATCCCCTCGATACCGAGCGAAGTTCCTAGCACTTCCGAGCCGGCCTGATGGTTCCAAAAATCGGCCATGTTCTCGTTGTCCAGCAAGTATTGCGTGTCTTCGGTTCTCGATCCGGCGATGGAATAACTGGGCGCAAGGCCATAAAGTGCGGTCGTTCCGGCCGGCGTTGGCGTGACGCCGGGGGCCAGAGTCAGCAACTGCTCGAAATTGCGACCGTTCAGAGGCAGGTCTCTCATCTGCTCTCCGCTGACCAGCGAGCTGATGGCGGTGGATTGGGTCTCGACTTGCGCAACCGACGATTCGACGGTGACTGTTTCCTGTGTCTGGCCAACGGGCAGTGAGAGATCGGCCACAAACTGACTACCGACCGTGAGGTTGATGCCCTTGTGCACGACCGTCTGGAAGCCAGATTTGGAGGCTTGCACGTCGTACGTGCCGACGGTGAGGTCGGGCGCATTGTAGCGGCCCTGATCGTTCGACGTAAGAGTGATGCTGACACCCGTGCCCGTGTTCGTGACGACCACTTGCGCGCCGGCGATTACGGCGCCGCTCGAGTCCGTCACAACTCCGGAAATATTTGCGGTGACGGCTTGCGCGTGCAGAGGAGAAGCGCTAACGGCAAGCAGGAATATCCCAACCAGCGCCAGTAAACAAGCGCGTTGAAATGCAAGCGGGCCCTTGGTCATCTCACGGCCTCCCCACCAAGATTTTTATTGTCGCGACGAGAATGAACGCGCCCCCCGGCGGCACGTTATGGGGGAGCATTTACCGCGTTAATGACACACTTGTCAAGCATTAACTGTTTCTAACGTCGGCTAATAGGTGTAGCTATGCGTAGGAAGTACCTACCGAGGCGCTGCAGAGATCGCAGCGGAGGCTGCGGCGGCGAGTGGGCGACGGTCCGGATCGCGCAGAAAAACGCGACGTACCGAGTTCAAGAATGCGTGAATGACGGCGGACTGCTCATGCTTTCGCCACGCTAGATGGACGTCGATCCTGGCGCCGGCATCTTCCAGAGGTATCGCGACGATTCCACTGGTGGCGGGTGGATGAAAGCTGACTTCGTCGGGCACGATGAAGATTCCT
Source organism: Candidatus Acidiferrales bacterium (assembly GCA_030037435.1). GTDB lineage: Bacteria > Acidobacteriota > Terriglobia > Acidiferrales > UBA7541 > Palsa-295. The sequence continues at coordinate 5,297 of JASHRI010000034.1, forward strand.
TTGCCGCAAGTCAGCATGAGCGTCTGCACGTCTCCATGAGGCACAGGATCCGATCCGATATCGATCACGGCGGGGGTCATGCCAGCCGCCCGGTACATCTCGAGAGTTCGATCGTAAAGCCCATTCGAAGCGATCCTGGTGGGCATCAATAATGGTTCCGCGGCAAGGTCCTTAATTCGTAGCAGCCTTCGCTTCGCTAGAGGATTGGCTCTTGAGATGTGAACCATGAGCCGCTCTTCAAAGAGAAATTCAGAGGCGAGATCAGTTCCTTCGCGAGAGGGGCGCAAAAAGCCAACGTCAATCTCACCTTTTAGCAGTGCTTCAACCTGCGAACTGGAAAACAGATCGCGACAAAGAATCTCTACGCCCGGATATTTCTTGGAGTGTTCGACCAGGACCGGGCTGATTCGCTCTCCCAAGCCAAGGCCGATGCCCATCTTGAGCGAACCCACTTCGCCAGCTTGGGTAAGGCGCACGCAATTCGAAATGCGTTCTGTTTGTGCGACAAGCAATCTCGCTTCGGTCAACAGCTGTCGACCTGCATCGGTGAGCGTCACGCGGCGCCGGTCGCGCACAAACAGCGGTGCGCCGAGCTCATCCTCCAATTGACGAATTTGGCGACTGAGGGGCGGCACGGTGAGATGCAGCTGCAGCGCTGCCTTGGAAAAACTTAGGCGCTCGGCCACCGCGATGAAGTAGCGCAGCTGACGGAGTTCCATAGCTACGATTGCCAAGCTTATATTCCGAATCGGTAACAGAAGCAATCAAAATAAGAAATGGACATACGACCACCTTTAGGTGTTAGTGGGGGCCATATTGTCAGGTTTTGCAGGGGGGAGTCGGCACTCGACGACGGCCTCGATGGGTGCCCAGGCTGGGTGCATTCTACGCGAATTTCAGTTTCCAACAACAACTGATGCAGGAGTTCCCAGCGCGCTTGTGCTGCGGAACGGCGGGTTCGACTCGGTGACAACCGACAACTCCGACGGGGGGGTTCGATGAGAGTACATTTTGCAGGAAGCAAGGTTCTGCATTCGCTGTTGGCCTGCTTTGCGGCGCTGCTGCTGTGCGCCTCTATCGCGCAAGCACAATCGGCGGCAACGGGCGCCATTGCCGGCACTGTCACTGATCCCTCCGGCGCCGCCGTGGCGAATGCAACGGTGACCCTGACCAATCTCGGAACCAACCAATCGCGCACGGCCACGACCGGCCCGGCCGGAGATTACAAGTTCTCACTCTTACCCCCTGGAAATTACGGCGTGAAGTTCAGTGCGACTGGCTTTGAGACGGCCGAGGTTCCGTCTGTCACGGTGAACGTGACGGAGACCGCTACGGTGAATGAGGCGTTGCAAGTCGGCGCCGTGACGCAGCAAGTGACGGTCGAGAGCACGGCTCAAGTGCTCCAGACCGAGAGCTCGACCCTTGGCACGACCATCTCAGGAGACCAGATTAGTGCGCTGCCGATGGCCAACGGCAATTACACGGAGATCCTCAGCCTGTCGGCGGGCACAAACGTGGGCGTGGACAACGCGACGTCGGTCGGGAAGGGCACGCAGGACATCAGCGCGAATGGCGTTGATCCCGGCTCGAATAACTTTCAGATGGACGGCGTACAGGTCAATAACATCGCGAACTCCGGAAGCGCGAACGATGGAACGATCTACACGGGCATTCCGATTCCTAGTCCCGACGCGATCTCCGAATTCAAAGTGCAGACTTCGACGTATGACGCGAGCTTCGGCCGCAATCCGGGAGCAAACGTGACGGTCAGCACGAAATCCGGCACGAACACTTTTCACGGTTCGGCATTCGAGTACCTTCGCAATTCTGTGTTGAACGCCGACGATTTCTTCTACCTCAAGACACCTGCTCAACCGCATCAGGTGCTCGACCAGAACCAGTTTGGCGGAACGCTCGGTGGTCCAATCAAAAAGGACAAGGTCTTTTTCTTTTTCAGTTATCGCGGAACGCGAGGCAAGAATGGCGTTGCGTCCCAAGGCGAGACCTTCGGTGCTGTTTTGCCAACAACGTTGAATCCATACGCAGCGATTGGTTCACGGGGAACGTGTAATGCGCCGGCGGCAATTCCGGACCTCGCCACCATAGCGTCAGAGTGCGATGCAACGGCACAAGCGTTTGCGACCGCGATGGGAATTTCGAACCCTGTATCACTCAGGCTTTTCCAACTGCAGACAGGGAAAAATGCCGGGGTGGCGAACAATTACTATATTCCGGC
>JASHRI010000362.1 GCA_030037435.1 Candidatus Acidiferrales bacterium
GTGAAGACAAACTCCGCCCCGCACTCGGCGCATTTCAGGACCTTGTCATGGTATTCCATACGCTGCTCCGGGGCCGTGTTCGAACAGGGGAGCCAGCGTTCGGGCGTGCTCCGCGCCAACGGGCCAGCGACCGCGTCGATGAAGACGGGCCACTTGACCGTTGACACGAAACTGCTGAGGAAACTTCCGTAGATGGAGTCGCCTAGTCTTGCTCACGCCGCTGCTTTTTGCGGAGACGCTTACGCGAGAGGGCCTGCTTGGCTCGACGTCTCTCCCCCGGCTTCATGTAGTAGCTGTGCTTCTTGATCTCCTTGATGATGTCCTCGGACTGGACCTTGCGCTTGAAGCGGCGGAGAGCGTTCTCCAAAGATTCACCCTCCTGAATAACAACTTCTGCCACGCGTACTCACCCCCGTTCCCCTGTTTTTTGAATTGGCACGGATAGACTCACTGATGCATCCGGCATCCACGCGAACCGGCTAATGCTCACTTCTTCTATCGGAGGCTACCCCGCAAGTCAAGACTTAAATTGCAAACACGAGGTTGCCGAGCTGGTTTAATTATTTAGTAAACGCCCCACCCCTTGCCGCTGGCTGACAGCCTGCGATTCCCTTCCGTTCGCGCGCTTGGCGAGGCGCTCCATCCTGCTAGAATGGGTTTCGAGAGGGGACGAAGGCGCTCAGACAGACGCAATGATGCTTCCCATGCGCGATGCGATCGGCGTTCTGCTGGCGGGCGGCCAGGGCGAGCGGCTATGGCCACTGACGCGCGATCGGGCCAAGCCAGCGGTTCCCTTTGGCGGCGTTTTTCGCATCATTGACGTGACTCTCTCGAACTGCCTGAACAGCGATTTGCGCCGTGTGTTTGTGCTTACGCAGTACAAGGCGCTAAGCCTGAACCGGCATGTGCGCCGCGGCTGGTCGTCGCTGATGGGCCACGGCGATTACATCGAAGTGCTCCCGCCGCAGATGCGCGTGTCGCAACATTGGTATCAAGGCACAGCGGACGCTGTGTATCAGAATATCTATTCCATCGGCAGCGAGCAATCGAATTACGTCTTCATTCTTTCGGGCGACCACATCTACAAGATGAATTACCAGACGATGCTCGAACAGCATGTGGCGAGCGGCGCGGACGTAACCGTCGCCACGGCCGAAATGGATATCGCCGCAGCTGCAAGGCAGTTCGGCATTATTGAGACCGACGCTGAGTGGCGCATCACCGGATTCGAGGAAAAGCCCGCGGAACCGAAACCGTCGGCCGTTCACCCGGGCAAGACGAACGCGTCGATGGGCGTTTATCTGTTCAATACGCAGCTACTGGTGCCGATCCTGATCGCCGACGCGGAGAACCCGGCATCGTCGCATGACTTCGGCAAAGACATTCTGCCGCGGATCATCGACAGATATCGGGTTTACGCCTACAGCTTCCGCGACGAGAATAAGAAAGGCGACTCGTACTGGCGCGACGTGGGCACGATCGACGCCTATCACGAGGCGAACATGGACCTCGTTTCGGTGTCTCCGGTTTTCAATCTTTACGACAAAAGCTGGCCGCTGCATACCTGGCAGCAACAATATGCGCCGGTGAAATTTGTGTTCGCCGATCCGCCGCGGATGGGAGTTGCGCTCGATTCGATTGTCGCGGGCGGGTCGATCATTTCCGGCGGCAAAGTGCAGCGCTCGGTGCTGGGCTACGATGTGCGCGTGAACAGCTTCAGCGAGGTGGAAGAATCGATTGTCTTCAACCACGTCAACATCGGACGGCACTGCCGCATTCGGCGGGCCATCATCGACCGGCATGTGAACTTGCCCGAAGGCACCGTGATCGGCCACGATCCGGAAGCGGACCGCGCACGCTACTCGGTGTCGGACGATGGCGTGGTTGTGGTGGTCCGGCCGGAATCGATGATCGAGGAGCCGGAGTAGCGCCGCGCTCGTCTCGGCTGCAACGTTATTTCATCAGTGTGGCTTCAAATCCGACCGGCGCTTCTGCGATTTCGTATCGCTGCCACCCGCTCTGCACCACGAAATCGTGAAAGTCTTCGCGGGTGTAGGCGCGCCTGAGCAGCATCAACCGAAAGGTCCATTTCATGAAGAGCGAGTTTGCCAGGCCGGCTTTCATCTGGTCGATGTGAGCGTCGATTTCTTTTCGGGGCGTATCTTTTTTCAGGTCGATGACCACGGCTTTTCCGCCGGGCTGCAGCACGCGCCGCATTTCCGCCAGCGCCTTCACAGGTTCGGAAAAGTTCTTGAATGCTGCGCGGCACAAGACCAGATCGAATCGTTCGTCTTCAAAGGGCATGTGCGCTGCGTCGCCCTGCTGGAAATCCACCTGGGCCATTTCTTCGCGAGCGTTGTGGCGGGCGATTTCGACGAACGTCCGGCTGACGTCGAGGCCTGTCACATCGTAGTTGCCGAGCTTCGCGAGCGCGATTGCGAAAAATCCCGGGCCTGGAGCCACTTCGAGCACCTGGGCTCCGTCCCGCAAGCCATCTGATATGCGTTGTGCGAGCGACTGAAACTCGCTCAGGCTCTTGCGCGTGGCCCTGTCGTACCAACGCGCGATGGCGCCCTCCATTCCCATTCCCTTATATGCTTTGACCGGCATACGTTCCGCCTCGTTGGAGTCTGCTGCCTGCGAAGGCGCCTTTGCCCCAGCCTCTGAAATCAACTACGCATCGCGCGCAGAAAAGTTTCGGTGTCAATTTCCCGCCTCACTCTTTTCGCCGGCCATGCTGCGGCCTTGACACCTTTTTCTCCGGACGTTACGCTGCCCTTCCTCGCGGTGCGCAAATTGACGAGGCCATTTGAACTCCGTCCGAAAATTTCTTCGCAGCCTGCCGTTTTATGGCGCCTACAAGGCGCTCAGCCACTATCCGGATTATTGGTATTGGCGGCTGCGCGGGCGGCCAGCTCGTTCGCCGCATCTGGTGAAGCAACGCACGGTGCGGGAGTACGGGCGGCGGTATGGGCTGAACACTCTGGTGGAGACAGGTACGTATTACGGCGAAATGGTGGCTGCAGTGGGTGGGGATTTCGATCGAATTTTTTCGATCGAGTACGATGCGTCGCTC
>JASHRI010000035.1 GCA_030037435.1 Candidatus Acidiferrales bacterium
CGCGTGTCATATGGGAGCACGTGGTTTCCGTGGGGGCCGTAGCGGAACAGGCCCACGACGGTAGGATTCTCGCGTTCAAGAATCTGTACCACGCGGCCTTCGGCTCGGCCATCGGGTCGACGGCGTTCGATTCGCGCCAGCACACGGTCGCCGTGCATCGCATCGTCCAGGCCATCGCGGCCGATGAAGAGATCTCCCTCGACGCGCGGCATCGGCTCGTCGGCCACCAAAAATCCGTAGCCGTCGCGGTGCGCGACGATACGGCCGGAAACCAGATTGGGATCGCGGCGGCGCTGTGGAGGCGCGGCTATTGGTGGACGAGGTCCGGCAGCTGCCGCGGGCGCCTCGCCCCCACGTGCAGAAGGCGCACGACCGGATGAGTGGCGCGATGGCTGCGCTTGCTTTTGCCCCCCAAGCCGGTAGCGGCCGCCGTGAAGTTCTTCGATTTCGCCGCTGCGCTCGAGCTGCTGGATGATTCTGGGCAAATAGCGGCGGCCACGGTGGCGCAGGCCCATGCCGTGAGCAATCTCACGGATCGTCGCTGGGCGAGCGAGCGTGGCGAGATGAGACGTCACCTGCTCGCGAGTCACTTCCTCGGGGCGCGAATCGGATTCCTGCTTGGCGCGTTTTCGTTTCATGGGTTTCTCAAATCTGCGGCGGCTATGGCGGAGACGGCTGGACAATCGGAATATCCACAATCACGATTTTTCCGTCCGGCTCGCGCTCGAGTTCAGGCGCATAGATGCCGAGAAGTTCACGAGTCCACCAATTGCCACTGGCGTGCTTCGCCTTCATGTCGGTAAACCAATATTGGTAGATGACGGCGCGAACGCGGTCAGGTGGCGTGGACGGAAATGGGTTGTGCTTGAAAAGTTCGAGAACGTCCGGCTCATTGTGCAGAAGCCGCTCCTCGGTCCAAACGACGAAGCGATATTGCGGCCACGCGCCAAGTGACGCGAACCATAGGTTCCATTCGAAACGCGGCTGGTATGGCGCATAAATTCCCGGCGCCTTGTTTAGTTCCTGCGGCTTGTAGCGGAACGGATAAGGAATCCAGGCACCATCATCGGATTGCCCTTGAAATTCGATTTCATAGCGCTTGTGGGTCATCCTAGCAAAAAGGCCGTATTGATTGGCGATGCGAAAGCCCTCGAGCTTCTCCACTGGAGTAGTAGGCAGCGGCAGGGTCGGCAGAAACATCCATAGGAGTTCTGCGGTGGCTGCGTAAAAGACCCAGGCGAGGCAGATTCCGGCGATCGCCATGCGAATCGGGGCGAAAAACCTTTGCAGTAACTCAAGTTGGGATGCGGGAGGCGGAGCTTCCTGCGGCGAAGTTGGAGCCGGCGCCACCGGATGCCGCGGGAAGAGATTGCGAACGCGTTCGGGAACGATCCATTCCACGAAGCGGTCGTCAAGCAACAGAAAGCCAAGAGACAGGACGATGTAGTTTAGAAATGCGTAGTTGGCGGTAAGGATGATGGCGATCTCAAACGGTGTGACGATCCAGAAACAGATGATGCGAAATCGGCGCGGAAGAAAAACCATCCAGACGAGCACCAGCTCAATCGAAAGCGTCAAGAAAACTGTGGAAGCGTGGAACCAGTGCGGGAGATGCTGGACGTAATATCCGATCCAAGTGGGCAGAGGTCCGTTTTGATAATAGTCGTCCATGGCCGTGAAATGGCGCCAGGAGTAGTCGTGGCTGGCCATCTTGACGAAGCCCGACTCGAAGTAGATGCGGAACCATTCCCACCGCAACAGATATAAAGCGGCGCGCCGCGGGGCATCGGCGCTTCCCAGTCCGGGCCGAAAACCGGCGGGTGCAAAAAATAGAGAGATGAAGCCCGCTTCGAGCAGCATGCCGTCCGATTGATAGCTGGCAAAATCCTGTGCGGCGGCGATGAAAGATAGGAAGCAAATGAACGCCACGACCAGCGAGGCGCGCGGCCACACGTTGAAAAAGGCGAGCACCGAGGCGACGATGCCCGCCCAGCAGATGATCATCAAGGCGCGGTCGCTCGAGCTGAACCATAACAGGGTAGGCGCAATCCAATAGCGCACAGAATGAAGTTGCGCGGAAACAGCTTGCAGATAGTCGCCGGCTGGCAGGATCCCGTTCGGTCCGATCAGGCCGCGGATTTGAAAGAGGAACGAATAAAAGGCGGAGAAATAGATGATGCCGAGAGCGCGCAGAAAAATCCAGCGCGGCCAAAGATGTCCGGGCCGCTTTTCACTCGGAATCTCCGGCCCGAGCAGCCATCGGACCGCGGCTTCAAGCTGGCTCTCCATGGTTCGCGATTATACTGGAGCCGGCGCAGCGTTCGCGGGAATCGTGCAAATATGGCCCAAATCCGCCCGAACCGGGTGGGTCAAGCGAGTTTTCCAGGGGCAACAGCGGCGGCATGGCGAAGGTTCATAAAGTCAGGCAAGGGCGGAACTGAATCAAGACCGAGGCGACCCTCAACGAAATCGATCAGAAATTCTTGGGCGTTGAACCAGTGCCCATTGCGCAGGTGCGCAAGGCAGCGAGCTGCATTCAGCCGCACGTACTCTCCTGCAGGTAACAGGATCCGTGTTTTCTGTGTGTCCGCGAGATACGGTGCGACGACTTCGGTGAGAATTTGCTGGCACAGAGCGGAATCGTGGATATGGAAGATCACCTCGACGCGTTCGTGGATGTTGCGCTGCATCCAATCGGCGCTGCCAAGGTAGATATCCGTCTTGCTGCCATTACCAAAGACGAAGATGCGGCTGTGCTCAAGGAATCGCCCAATCACACTGCGCACGCGGATGCGGCTGCTGAGCCCGCGCACGCCGGGGCGCAACGCACAGGCGCCGCGCACCAGCAGTTCGATGTGCACGCCAGCTTCGGAGGCGTGGTAGAGCGCCTGAATGATCTTCTCGTCGAGTAGCGAATTCACTTTTGCGAAGATAAACGCGTGGCGGCCGGCGCGCGCGTGAGCTGCTTCGCGTTCGATTAAACCGATGCAGTTTTTTCCCAGGTTCAACGGCGCGACGAATAGCGGCGTGTACCGCGACCGCTCGGAGTACGCCGTCAAGTAATTGAAGACGTGATGAACGGCCGAAGTTAGGCGCGAATCGCTGGTCAGCAGGCTTAGATCGGTATAGAAGCGCGCAGTGGAGGGATTGTAATTCCCCGTACCAAGGTGGGCGTAGCGGCGAATCTGGCCATCGGATTCACGGCGGGCTACAAGCGCAAGCTTGCAATGCGTTTTGAGTCCAACGACGCCGTGAAAGACCTGCACCCCGGCTTCCTGCAAATTGCGAGCCCAACGAATGTTGGAAGCCTCGTCAAAGCGGGCCTTGAGTTCGACCACAACCGCGACTTCCTTTTTCGCTGCGGCTTCGATGAGCGCACGCACGATCGGCGAGTTTTCACTTGTGCGATAGAGCGTTTGCTTAATCGAGAGCACGTCGGGATCTTGTGCAGCATTTTCGATGAAGCGCACCACCGCGGAATACGAGTCATAAGGGTGGTGCAGCAGCAGGCTGCGTTGACGAATCAGCGCGAAAAAGGACGAGGAGCCGGGCTTCACCGCAAGTTCGCGGGCTGTGAACGACTTGAATTTCAGATCGGGCCGGGGTGTCTGCTCGTGCATGTGGAACAGACGAGAGAGATTGATCGGGCCGTTGACACGGAAGATCTGGCCAGGCGCCAGACGGAAATTTGTTTCGAGCCGTTCGATGATTTCATGGTTGGCAGTTGCCTCGATCTCCAGGCGAACGGCAGCTCCTTTGCGACGGCGATGCAGCTGCGAATCGACCGATTCGAGCAGGCTGCGCGATTCCTCGGCTTCCAGGTAAAGATTGCTGTTGCGCGTGACCCGAAAGGCCGCGACCGAAAGAATTTCGTAGCCGTGGTAGAGACGCTCGGCGAAGGCGCGCACCACGTCGTGCAGGAAGATGTACTCGACTACGCCCTCGGCAGAAGGCAGCAAGACGAGGCGCGGCAAGGCGCGGGGCACCGTTGCGACGCCGAGATAGGTCTGCGATCCACGACGTTTTCGCCGCAGCAGGAAGGCAAGGCAGAGCGCCTTGTTTAGGACGTGCGGAAACGGATGAGCCGGATCGACGGTGACGGGCGTAAGAAGCGGCTCGACGGCACGGACATAGAAATTCTCGATTGATTCGCGCGCGTCCGGGCGCAGTTCACTGAGGCCGAGAACGCGGATCGATTCGGCGTTGAGAGCCGGCACGAGTTCCTCGCGCCAGCAGGCGTACTGCTGTTCGAAGAATGCGTGGATTCGCGTGTTCAGCTCGGCGAGGACATCTTCGGGGACGCGGCCGTCGGGACCCGGCTCGCGGTTGCCGTGTTCCACTTGCTGCATCATGCCGGCCAGCCGCACCTCCACGAATTCGTCGAGATTGCTAGCAGTGATGGCGAGGAATTTTACACGTTCGAGCAGAGGATTCGTCGGATCTCGAGCTTCTTCCAGCACGCGCTGGTTGAACTGCAACCAGGAAAAGTGACGATTGAAGAATCGCTTCGAATCCGCGAGACCGCTTCGGGCCATCGATGCCTCTGGGAAACGGCAGCGTACCGCGCGATTGTTACGGGATTGTTACGGCGAATTGCGAGTGATCCCAACGCACGCCGCGACGGCGCTGGCAGGACGTCGTGTTTCCTCGCCCGTCAGCGCGAGGCGCTACTTGTGCTATTCGCGGGGATACGTTCCTGACAAGGAGCGTAGGTAAGCGATGATGGCCGTCGAGTCCGCGTGGTTCATATGATAGATGTGCATCGGCGGCTGAATGGCAAGGCCATTGGGGCCAACGCCTTTTTCCAGGATGGTCTCCGCTTGCGCATCGGTGAATCCGGGCAAGCCGGCCAGGGCGGGAGCGCGCATGGCCCAGTTCGTATTCGGTTGCACCGGAACAATCCAAATCGCCGCACCCTGAAGCAGTTGCGAATTGTCTGTGTTTCCGTAGGCATCGCGAGGCGTATGGCACTCCCCGCACATAGCCACGTCTTCCACAAGATAGCGCCCCCGGTCGACCTGACTTTGCTGGGCAGCCGGAGCGGCCTGCGCCGCAGCCGGCTTCTGCTTTTGGGTGGCCGAGGTTTTTCCGGACGAGAGGCGCGTGGCGCTGAAACCAGCCGCGAGCAGAACGAGCAGACAAAAAGCGATTTGATGGCTTGCTTTCATCGATTTTCAACCCTGGATTTTATTAGGATGCGGCTCGCTCCTGGAAGGACGGCGGTTACCGCTCACCCGCGAAAGTATCGCAAAAACCGCATTTCTGTGTCTATGGCGTTTTTCATTTTTAGGCAGTGACCGAGCGGAAAATTTTACGTTGGCGCGGCAATATGCCGTCTGTAACGGCTAAAGTCGCCTTCAGTGGGTGCGTTCGCACGCGACGCGCTCGCCGCAGAGCCGGTCGAAGGCCCACCGCGCATGGCTGGCAATCAAAGAATCCTCCGAATCGGCGAGACGCCGCAGCAAGCGTGCGACGCGAGCGAATGCCGGCGAATCAGTCGCGAGACCGGAATTTCCCAGGGCGATGCAGGCATTGCGCACCAAGCCGCGCCACTTGGCGCGCTTCACGGCGCTCGATCGAAAGGTGCGGCTAAAGTCCTGCTGCGAAAGCGAGGCCAGCCATTCGAGCTCAGGCGCCAATAGCGATTGCGGAGCTGCCGGTGCCGTTTCCGCTGCTGCGATTGTGGAATCCGCAACCGTGAAATCCCTGCGAGGCTGAAATGCGGCGAGCGAGGTGACTGGCGCCTTGCGATTCCAGGGGCAGACGTCCTGGCAGATGTCGCAGCCAATCACGGCATCTCCAAGTTGGGGGCGGAACTCATCCGGAATCGGGCCGCGCAGCTCGATGGTGAGATACGAGATGCAGCGGCGCGCGTCAAGAACGTAAGGCTCGGGAAAAGCCTGCGTCGGACACGCGTCGAGGCAGCGCGTGCAAGTGCCGCATAGATCAGCCGGAGGCATCGCGCCGGCCGTGAGCGTAGGTTCAAGTTCGAGTGTGGTGACGATGATGCCGAGAAAAAGCCACGAGCCTAGCCGCGAATTGATCAGGCAGGTGTTCTTCGCGAGCCAGCCGAGGCCCGCATACTTGGCGGCCACGCGTTCCAGGATGGGGCCCGTGTCAACGTAAGGTCGCGCTTCGAAGGGTTCTGCAAACTGCGCGCGCATTTCATCGATCAGCGCTCGGAGCTTGCGTTCGATCACAAGGTGGTAATCGTCGCCCCAGGCGTAGCGCGAGATCCAACCGCGCGGAGAAACGTTATCTTGGTGTTCAGTGCCTGTGGCAGACAGCGGCGATTGCGACGGCGAAGCCGCCGAAAGCGCGGTTGAAAGCGGCTGGGGCGAATTATAGTTGAGCGCGACGACGATCAGGCTGCGCGCATCGGCAAGCACCCGCCGCGGGCCGGCGCGCCGTGAATCGTGAAGATACTTCATCTCGCCGGCGTATCCACGCGCCAGCCATTCCGGCAGGTGCCGAAGTTCTGCGAACCAGTCTAGCGATGCGCCGACGGAGTCTAATGTTTCGCCAGTATCAGAGCCTGGAACTACAGGTGCCACTCCGCACAAGTCAAAACCGGCCGCGCGGGCGCGTTCGCCAATCCACTGAGTTCGCTCAGCTGGCCTCATGCCATCATGATGCATCAGCGAGCGGCTAGGCGCAAAAGCAGCCGCGCGGTGTGGCCGGTGACACTCGAAGCCCTGCGACTGTGAGGTCGGGGCGGGCCAACCTGCCGCGTTTTGCTTGTCACTGCGATACGCGATTGCATACAATCGCTGACTGACCGACTGCCGACGGAGCGACTGATGACCCAGCGGATCGCCGCGAAAATCACCGGAGTGGCGGGTTACGTCCCACCGCGAGTGGTGACCAATGCGGACATGGAAAAAATGGTGGAAACCACCGACGAGTGGATTCGCACTCGCACCGGAATCCGCGAACGGCGCTTTGCGGAGCCGGGTGTGGCTTCGTCGCATCTAGGCACGGAGGCGGCAAAAAAACTCCTGGCGGCCAAGGGTGTGCGCGCCGAAGAGATCGATATGATCGTCGTCGCCACGGTCACACCCGACATGCTCTTCCCTGCCACGGCCTGCCTGATACAGGACCGATTGGGGGCCGAAAAAGCCTGGGGATTCGATCTTTCGGCAGCGTGTTCGGGGTTTCTGTATGCCCTTACGACGGGCGCGCAGTTCGTAGGCGCGGGAACGCACAAAAAGGTGCTGGTGATCGGGAGCGATGTAATGACGTCGATTCTCGATTTCAAGGATCGTGCCACGTGCGTTCTGTTTGGCGACGGCGCTGGTGCTGTGCTGCTTGAGGCGGCATCCGATTCCGAGGGGATCATCGACTTCGCGCACGATATCGACGGCTCGGGCGGCTGCAACCTCTATATGCCTGGCGGCGGTTCGCTGAATCCACCGAGGCGCGAAACTGTCGACAAGCGCATGCACTACGTGCACCAGGAAGGCCAGCAGGTGTTCAAGTACGCCGTGCGGCGGATGAGCGAGCTCGCTTGTCAGGTGCTCGAACGCAATGGCCTGTCGAGCGGAGACCTGGCGCTCGTGGTGCCGCACCAAGCCAACCTGCGGATTATCCGCGCAATGCAGGAGCGGCTCGGCGTGGACGATTCGAAGGTGATGGTGAATATCGATCGCTATGGCAACACCACGGCCGCTACGATTCCGCTGGGGCTGGTCGATGCCGTGGAGCAGAAGCGGTTGCGGAAGGGTGATCTGGTGCTGCTGATCGCAGTTGGAGCGGGATATACCACTGGCGCGATTCTGATGCGCTGGGCTTACTGACGGAGCGCCCGCAAGCGGCGGCGCGTCGAAGGCTGCTTGCGTAATCCTCAGTTCACGCCGAAGTCGTCCGTTTGTTCTCCCACAATCGTCACGGTGGGATTCACGTCGCCGGCTGTGGTCGTGATCATCACGGCCTTCGTCGGCGAAACGATGAAGAACCCTGCGGCGAAGTCCGGGGGCGGCGGTGTTTGCGTAAAATTCAGCGTGCCGCTTCCGTCGGTTTGGCCAGTGGATGTGAGGGCATACGTGCCCGTCACATTTCCGCTGGAATTTCCGCCGACCAGGCTCAGATTCAGCGCGCCTGCCACAGTGCCGGCGGTCGTCGATGTATTTGTCAACGTCGTCACTCCCACGAAATTCTGGACCGGCGCCAGCGGGGGCGCCGAAGTGCCCATGACGAACGTCCCCGCGATCGTACTTGCGGTGAACGACGTGCCGGTACCCATGGATTGCGGTTCAAGCACGCCGATCACAGCGCTGTTTTGGTTGTCGAGAATGCACATCGCTTCGTTGGTGTTGATAATGTAAAAGACCGGCGATATGGGGGCGGCCAGGTCGGTATCGACGCGCCCAAACTGATCGGTGTTGTTAAAGCTTGCGGCGATCGCATTCGAGCCCAAGAAGTCAGTCACGGAGCCGCCAAAGTTGGATTGGAGGGGCATCGTGAACGCGTTACCGCCATTGTTCGCTTGCAGCTCAATCACACTTGCAAACGGCACGTATGACGTGCCGCCGGTAGGCACGGCTGGTCCCACCAGCGCCCCCACGCTCGTAGCCGTGAATGAACTGAGGGGGTCGCCGAAAGGATAGCCAGTCTGATGAATCAGCTTTCCCACGCTCAGAAACGGAGTACTCGCGCTGACCGTATCCGTTTCCACCACGTAAGCCTGAGATACCAGGCTGTTCGCCGACGCAATCGGATACACATTGAAAGTCATATTGGCCAGCGTTTGGCTCACACTCATAGTGCAGACACCCGGCTGCGAAGTCGTCTGGAACGTCCCGGAAAGCGTCGCCTCCGTAATGATTTGATCGCCCGGCGCGGTGATATCAACTTCGCCGTTGTCGATATTGCCCGGCGTCGTCGAGCTTGCGGGCACTTCCGCCGTAAATCGCCCCGCCATGGCGAATGGCCCCGGCGTCGTTCCCGCAAAATTTCCTTCCGCACCGGTCACGCCGATCACAAAATCCGCGCCAAGCGGCCCGGGCCCTGAAAGGGTCTGCGATCCACAGGTCGTGGTCGATTGCTGTGCCAGTTCGCCGGACCCGCGCACGCCCGTTGTATCTGATTCGATCATCCTCCCGTGCACGCCAGTCGCATCGATCGCAAAGTCGTACGTCGGCGATCCTGGCAAACTGGAAAAGACGAGCTGGCCTTGATTGTTCGCTTGCAGGGTATATGTCCCAGTAAAGCTGTTGTGCGCCGGAGCCGCCCCAAGCGAATTGACGTCTTCTACGCCTCCCGAAATCTTGCTGATTCCATCGGATACAAAGCTGCCGGCCACCACCACATTGCCCGAGGCATTGAATCCACTGAATTCGAAGGCGTAGTTGCCGCTCAATAGGTTCACTATGCTGATTGTGACGTTCCCGGTTACGACCACAGGAGGCGTTTCGCTGTCGGTCACTTGAGCGTTGATCGTGAAACTTCCCGTTTGCGTTGGAGTGCCGCTCACTACACCCGTTGCCGCCAAAGACAATCCCGTTGGAAGCGGGCCAGAGGTGTTCGACAGTGCCCACGTATATGGCGTCACGCCGCCGGTGGCCGCCAACTGCGCCGAATACGCTTGTCCCACGGTGCCGTTCGGCAACGCGGTGGTCTTGATCGTCAAAGCGGCCGGCGGTGTGATGGTGATCGTCACCGTTCGCGTATCAGTTGGAATCGCAATGGAAGTCGCCTGGATGCTGACTGTGAACTGTGTGGTCACACTCGCGGGCGACGTATAGGTGGCAGATGTAAGCGTCGCGGTAAATGTGCCGGGGTTTGCGGGTGCACCCGCGCCGGGCGTGAAGATCCAGGTGACACCAGCATTGGTCTTATCCGCTGGCACCGTGGCCGTAATCGTCACGACTGTATTGGGGCCTACCTTACTTGAGCTAACGTTCAGGATGACGGTGTTGAAATTCGCCGGAGGGTTGGTGCACCCTGCCAGCTGGAAGCAGGCGACGACGATTATCAGACACGATGAAAGCCAAAGTCCGGCGTGCTTCGCCATGCCACTTCCTCCAAAGAACCGACCAGATGTCGTATGAGATGCCCATACTATTTTGCCCACAGAATTGCGGGTGCGAACGGAGATTGCCGATGTTCATTGGCGTATCAGGCAACCGTCCGGTGGTCCAGGGCGGCAATTTCCTACCGCAGGGTCAGATTCGAGGGAACTTAGGCCGACGGGGGGAATCAGGGCCGGCGTGGGTACCACCAGAGCATGAGCCCGAGACCCAGTATGAAAAACGGAGATGACTCGCTACGCGGCGCTCCCAGAGATGGCAGCCCTAACCCGCGATCCATGGCGAGAGATGGCCGGACACAGCCCAGCTTACCTCACCTACCTCCAAAACCGCACGGTACGGCTTCCTCTGCCAGACGTTTTCAGCCATAATGAATTGTAATGTTCGCCATCAGACTCATCCGTAGAGGCAGTCGACATTGCGCGCGGTAATTACAGGTGGCGCAGGTTTTCTGGGATCGCATCTCTGCGATTTTTTGTTGGCTAAAGGCTGGGATGTTCTCTGCATCGACAATCTCGTCACCGGTGCGGATTCCAATGTTTCGCATCTTCTGTCCAACCCGAAGTTTGAATTCGCGCGGCAGGACGTCTCGAAGTTCGTCGAAGTTCCCGGACCGGTCGATGCCGTGCTGCATTTCGCTTCGCCTGCCAGCCCGCCCGATTATCTGAAATTCCCTATCCAAACGCTCAAGGTCGGCGCGCTCGGCACTCACAATATGCTCGGCTTGGCGATGGCGAAAAAAGCAAAATTTTTGCAGGCCTCCACGTCGGAATGTTACGGCGATCCGGAGGTAAGCCCGCAGCCCGAGACGTACTGGGGCCATGTCAATCCAATCGGGCCGCGCGGCGTATACGACGAAGCAAAGCGCTTCGCCGAGGCTATCACCATGGCCTATCACCGCTATCATGGTGTCGACACTCGAATCGTGCGCATCTTCAATACGTACGGTCCCCGCATGCGCCTCAACGACGGCCGCGCCCTGCCGAATTTCCTTTATCAGGCGCTCGTCGGTGAACCCATCACGGTCTACGGCGATGGCAAGCAAACGCGCAGCTTTTGCTACGTGACGGATTTGATCGAGGGAATCTATCGACTGCTGGAATCGAACGAACACGAACCGGTCAACATCGGCAATCCGCGAGAAATCACCATCCTCGAATTCGCGGAACGCGTTCGCGCCCTGGTGGGCGCCGCAGCACCGATTGTATTTCACCCGTTGCCACAGGACGATCCCAAGCAGCGTTGCCCAGACATCGCCAAAGCACGTCGCATTCTGCGCTGGGAACCGAAGGTGGATTTGGAAGAAGGACTCCGGCTTACCTACGATTTTTTCCGTCAGCAGATATCCGCCGGCCAAAGAGCCTGAGCCTCGAAGGGCTCGCGCTTAGTTTCGTTTCAATCCGGCCGGCCAAACGACCGATATTCGAATCCGAGTTTCTTCATTTCTGCGGGAGACAATAGGTTGCGTCCATCGAGCACCAGTGGCCGAGCCATCTCTCGACGCACGCGATCCCAATCGAGCCGTCGAAATTCATCCCATTCGGTGGCGATCAGCAAAGCCTCGGAACCTTTCGCGGCGTCATAGGCCGATTTCGCGAATTCCACGTGCGGCAGCAGCTCACGCGCCTTTTCCATCGCCTCCGGATCGTACGCCCGCACGCGAGCTCCTTCTTCGATCAATCGATGCACCAGATCGATCGCCGGAGCGAAACGAATGTCGTCGGTATTCGGCTTAAAAGCCAGTCCCAGGACGCCGATCGGCTTGTCGCGAACCACCCAGAGGGCTTCGCGAATTTTCTGATAGAACTGATCGATCCGACGTTTATTTATCTTTTCAGCTTCTCTGAGCAGGTTGAAATCCACGCCAGATCGCTCGGCAAGAAAGACGAAAGCCTGCAGATCTTTGGGCAGACAGAAACCTCCGAAACCCAAGCCAGGCGACAAGAAACTCGGTCCGATTCGCGGATCCATTCCCATCGCGCGCGTCACCTCTCCAATATCCGCCCCCAGACGCTCGGCCAGGTCCGCCACCATGTTGGCGTATGAGATTTTCAGCGCCAAAAACGAATTTGACGCATGCTTGATCAACTCCGCGCTGCTGATCGTCGTCACCACCCATGCGGGAGGCGGCCCATCGGGGCATGACGGATTGTGAATCGGACAGTTGAATTTCCTATCCAGCACCGGTTTGTAAATATCCTTGAGCTGGCGTTCCGTCGTGTCGTCTTCCACTCCCACCACGATCCGGTCCGGGTGCAAGAAATCGCCCACAGCCGTGCCTTCTCGCAGGAATTCGGGATTTGACGCCACGCGAAAAGTCACCTTGGCTCCGCGACCATAAACGGAAAGCGCGCGCTTCAGTTCCCGGCCGGTCCGCGCGGGCACCGTGCTCTTCTCGACCACGAGTTTTGGAGATTTCGCTTCGGTTGCCACGATGCGCGCCACGTGATCGATTGCGCTCAGGTCTGCATCGCCGTTCGCCAGCGGCGGCGTGCCGACGCAGATAAAAATCGCTTCTCCAGCCGTCACCACCTCGGCTGCATTCGCGGAAAAACGCAGCCGTCGTTCCTTGCGAGCTCGGGCGACCATGGACTCGAGTCCCGGCTCGTAGATCGGCATTCCGCCTGCTTCGAGGGTGCGAAGTTTCGACGCGTCGCTATCCGTGCAGACCACCTCATGCCCAATCTCGGCCAGACACGCACCGCTCACCAAACCCACGTATCCCGCGCCGATTACCGAAATTTTCAAAGGAAGTACCCTCGCAAGGCTCGCAAATGAATCGAACAACGTCGCTTCATTCTTACAGGATTCGGCGTGCTAAAACAATTCCGGGCGGCTTGTACTGTCCGGCGGGCTTAGACCGTTCGTACCGGATACTCTTTCCTAACACCGATTCGCGTTCCGCGGGCGTCCGTGCCCTTCTACCCCTATTCTAAAAGGGTTGAACCATGTCTCAGCCCACGAATCCGGGTGCGGACGGTCCGTCCGCGGCTGATCCACGCGCGCGCCGCGAGCATCAGGATACCCTTCTCCTAAGTGATGTTCCGGAAGCCTCGTCTTTGATGCCGGAGGTGCCCGCCGCATCTACCAACGCGCCGAATCTGCCCACCCTCGACCTGACGCCCATCACCCAGCGCTACGACATTCTCGCCGAGGCAGGCCATGGAAGCATGGGCAACGTGTACAAGGCGCGCGATCGCGAGACAGGCGAAACCGTAGCTCTGAAGCTCCTGAAACCCGAGATCGCCTCCGACCAGGCGATGATTGAACGCTTCAAAAACGAGCTCCTCTACGCCCGCAAAATCACGCACAAGAATGTCTGCCGCGTGCACGAGTTCAACCGGATCGGCGGAATCGCCTATACCTCGATGGAATTCGTCGAGGGTGAAAGCTTGCGCTCGGTGCTCAACCGATTTGGCGGTCTGCCACCGCGAAAAGCCACCGACCTCGCCGTACAGATATGCTCCGGCTTGCAGGAAGCGCATGCTCAGGGAATCGTGCATCGCGACCTGAAACCCGAAAACGTCATGATCGACACGCAAGGCAACGTAAAGATCATGGATTTTGGCATCGCGCGTTCCATGGAAGCGGTCACTCGCCTCACCGGCTCGATGGTAGGCACCCCTGCCTACATGGCGCCAGAACAGGTTGCCGGCAAGCCCGTGGATTATCGAACGGACATCTACGCGCTCGGCCTGATCCTCTACGAAGTCTTTACGGGCAAACCGGCCTTTCATGCGGACAATGCCGTCGCAGTGGCGCTAAAACAAATGCGCGAATCGCCCACGCCGCCGCACGAAATCGAACCCGCGATTCCCGTGTTCATCGAACGGGCAATTCTAAAGTGCCTGGAGAAAGATCCGTCGAAGCGCTTTCAGTCGATCAAGGAACTGAAGGAGATTCTCTCTTCGCCGGCTGCGCCCGCCGCGCAACAGGCACCGCCAATTCTGGCAAGCACGCATTCCAGCAATTCCACGCCGCTCGCGCCGCATCCGCTGTATGGATCCTCTGCGTTCGTCGTTGCAACCCCAAAACGCTCGTCTCCCTTCGCCTGGGTTCTGCTGGGCGCTTTGGTGGTTATCGCTGCCTCGGCAGCCGGACACTGGTCCCAGATACAAAAGAAGATCCAAAACTTTTCGGCGCCACCTCCGATCGAGGCGCCTAAGCCACCGGATTTCGCGCTCAATACGTCCACTTCGCAATCGGA